>JAHFTI010000211.1 GCA_023265535.1 Opitutaceae bacterium | reverse complement strand
TCGCCTCCTTCGGCCGCTCCCGCGTCTTCAACACCCCGCTCGCCGAGAGCGCCTGCACCGGCTACGCGCTCGGCCTCTCCATGAACGGCCACCGCCCCGTCATGGAATACCAGTTCGCCGACTTCTGCACCGAGGCCGCCACCCAGATCACCCTCAACGCCGCCACCCTCCACTTCCGCTCCGGCGCCAGCGCCCCGCTCGTCTTCCGCCTGCCCAGCGGCGGCGGCCTCACCTTCGGCTCCTTCCATTCCCAGGAACTCGAGTCCACCCTCCTCTCCATGCCCGGCCTCAAGGCGCTCTACCCGAGCTCCCCCCAGGACGCCTTCGACTGCCTGCTCGCCGCCTACGAGGACAACAACCCCGTCCTCCTCTTCGAGCACAAGGGCCTCTACCGCCGCGGCAAGGGCCCCGTCTCCTGGAACCCCGACTACCGCCGCGTCTGGCAGCCCCGCCTCCTGCGCTCCGGCGACTTCGCCACCCTCGTCACCTACGGCGAGATGACCGGCCTGGCCGCCGAGCTCTGCGAGTATTTCAATTCCGAATACGACCGCAGCATCGAGCTCTGGGACCTGCGCGCCCTCTCCCCCCTCAACCTCGCCGACATCGAGGCCTCCGTCGCCCGCACCCACCGCCTCATCGTCCTGCACGAGGGCCGCCTCACCCACGGCTTCGGCGCCGAGCTCGTCGCCCGCCTCGCCGAGAAACTCTTCTTCTCCCTCGAGGCCCCGCCCCTGCGCATCGCCGCCCTCGACCTTCCCGTCCCCTTCGCCCCCGAACTCGAGCAGGCCTACCGCCCCACCTTCGACTCCGCCGTCGCGAAGATCGCCGACTGGATCGGCTGAGCAAAACCGCCCGCCCAAGGCCTCTCCCCTCTCCCATGTTCTCCAAAATACCGAAAGCCGACTGGGCCCGCATCCGCCTCTTCGCCATGGACGTCGACGGCGTGCTCACCGACGGCACCGTCCAGGTCTTCTCCGACGGACGCGAGGCCAAGGTCTTCTCGATCCTCGACGGCATGGGCCTGGTCAAGCTCGCCCGCGCCGGCATCGCCGTAGCCTGGATCAGCGGCCGCCCCTCCGAGGCCACCAGCACCCGCGCCCGCGAACTGAAGATCCCGCACCTCATCCAGGGCCGCACCGACAAGGCTGTCGCCCTCCAGGAACTCGCCACCCAGCTCGGCCTGCGCGCCGAGGAATGCGCCTACATGGGCGATGACGACATCGACGCCCCCGCCATCACCTGGGCGGGCATCGGCGCCGCCCCTGCCGACTCCATGCCCGCCCCCCTCGCCGCCGCCCGCTTCGTCCCCGCCCGCCGCGCCGGTCGCGGCGCCGTGCGCGAAGTCTGCGAACATATTCTCGCCGCCAGGGACTGAAACCTCTCACCGTAGCCCCGGTTAGCACCTCCGCACCATGCGCCCCTCCGCACTCCTCCTCTGCCCGGCCCTGCTCCTCCTCGCAGGACTGCCCAGCCTTGCCGAGGATGCGCCCCCCAAGGCCCCCAAGCGCCCCGACGCCATCGAGGCCAAGGCCCCCATCAAGGATTTCACCCTCCCGCGCTTCAATCCCAACGGCCAGAAGGCCATGCTCCTACGCGGCGCGGAGGCCCGCCTGGTCTCCAACGAGGAGATCGAGCTCAAGGGCATGAACCTGAGCGTGTTCGACGAAAAGCGCCGCGACCGCGTCGAGACCCTCATCACCGCCGTCACCTCCACCTTCTTCACCCGCAAGAAACTCGCCATCGGCGACCAGGGCGTGCGCCTCCTCCATGACGAGGCCGAGATGTCCGGAACCCGTTGGAGCTACGACTGGAATTACGGCCCCAAGGGCAAAAAAGTCGTGATCGAGGGTCAGGTGAAGGTCATCTTCCAAAGCCAGATCGGCGATATTCTCAAATGATCCGTTACCTCCTCCTCACGGCCCTCCTCGCCCTCCCCCTCGCCCCGCGCCTCCTCGCGGCGGCCGCCGCGGAGCCCGCGCTGGTGCCCACCCAGATCACCTGCAATTACGCGGAGTCCGTGCGCACCGACAAGGAGATGAACACCGTCTTCACGGGCGACGTCGTCGTCACCGCCACCAACATGAGCCTGCGCTGCGACCGCCTCGAGGTCGTCTCCTTCGTCGGCGGCGCCAAGGACGAGATCATCGCCAAGGAAAACCAGTTCAAGTCCCTCATCGCCATCGGCCACGTGCGCATCGTCCAGGGCTCCCGCGAGGCCACCTGCGGCCGCGCCGAGGTGCTGCCTGGCGACGACAAGATCATCCTCTCCGAGCGCCCCCTGGTCGTCGACGCCGAGACCGGCTGGACCTACAGCGGCAAGAACCTCTACCTCCTGCGCGGCGAGCGTCGCGTCCACGGTGAAAAGGTCACCTTCACAGGCCCCGCCGTGAAGGACCTCGGCTTCGACAAGAAGAAACTCCCCGGCGCCACCAAGCCCGCCGATGCCAGCGCCCCTGCCCCCGCCACGCCGGCCGCGGCCCCCGCCCCCCAATCCTCGCCCAGCATTCAGGTGCCCGGCGCCGAGCCCCGCAAATAAGGCCTCGGCCGCCCCGACGAAATGATCGACACCATCTCCAAACCCGCCCCCCAGATCCGCACGGAGGGACTGGTCAAGACCTACGGCACGCGCAACGTCGTCGACGGCATCAATCTCACCATCAACGCCGGTGAGATCCTGGGCCTGCTCGGCCCCAACGGCGCCGGCAAGACCACGACCTTCTACATGATCGTAGGCCTCGTGCCCGCCACCTCGGGCAAGGTCACCCTCTCCGGCGTCGACATCACCCACATGCGCATGCACGAGCGTGCGCGCCTGGGCCTGGGTTACCTCCCCCAGGAGGCCTCCATCTTCCGCAAGCTCACGGTCTCCCAGAACATCCTCGCCATCGCCGAGGCCGTCGGCGTCCCGCGCGGGAAACGCGCCGCCTGCGTGCGCCAGCACCTCGAGGAACTCCATCTCACCCACGTCGCCCACCAGAAGGCCTACACCCTCTCCGGTGGCGAACGCCGCCGCCTCGAGATCGCCCGCGCCCTGGTCACCGAACCCAAGTTCCTCCTTCTCGACGAACCCTTCGCGGCCATCGACCCGATCTCCGTCCACGAGGTACAGAAGCTCGTCGTCCAGCTGCGCTCGCGCGGCATCGGCGTCATCATCACCGACCACAACGTCCGCGAGACCCTGCGCATCGTCGATCGCGCCTATTGCATCAAGGACGGCAAGGTGCTCTTTGAGGGAAGCTCCGACGAGCTCATCAACAACCCCAAGGTGCGCGCCTCCTACCTGGGCGAGAATTTCAACAAGTAGAACGCCAGAACCCACCCCAGCCCATGCTCAAGGCCATCCACGGAATCACCGTCTCACACTTCTACGAGACCTACCGCGAAAAGCTTCTGATGGAACTGGTCACCGGCGAGGCGGGCCTGCACCGCCTCATCCGCGAGGGCTCCATCAACCGCCCCGCCCTCGCCCTCACCGGCTTCTTCAAGTATTTTGCAAACAAGCGCATCCAGGTCCTCGGCGCCGCCGAGATGACCTACCTCAAGACCCTCGGCCAGAAACAGCAGATCGAGATCCTCGATACGATGGTCCGCAGGCACAACATCCCCTGCCTCGTCCTCACGCGCAATTTCAACCCGACCCACCCGATGCTCGCCGTCGCGGAGGAGCGCAAGCTCCCCATCTTCCGCACGCCGATGATCACGATGAACTGGGTGAACCTCGCCACCCTCTGCATCGACAACGAGTTCGCCCCCTCCACCACCGAACACGCCACCACCCTCGACATCAAGGGCATCGGCGTGATGCTCCGCGGCTCCTCAGGCGTCGGCAAGTCCGAGTGCGCCCTCGCCCTCATCGAACGCGGCCACTCCCTCGTGGCCGACGACCTCACCGTCATCAAGCTGCTCGACGAACGCGAACTCATCGCCTCCTCCCGCGAGCTCAACCGCGGCTACATGGAGTGCCGCGGCATCGGCATCATCAACATCGCAGAGATGTTCGGCATCAAGAGCGTGCGCCTCGACAAGCGCATCGACATGGTCGTCTCCCTCCACGAGTGGACCCCCGACGTCGTCGAGGAACGCACCGGCCTCGAGGAGAATTTCTATATAATCCTCGACAAGAAACTCCCCCACGTGGAGCTCTACGTCCGCCCCGGCCGCGACATCGCGCGCCTCGTCGAGGTCGCCGCGCTCACCCTCGCCCTCAAGCGCATGGGTCACGACTCCGCCAAGGAGTTCAACGACCGTCTCATCGACTACATGGCACGCCAGTCCATGGAGCCTTCGCACACCATCAAGCCCGTCGAACGCGACATCGAACGCTAATTGGCCCCTCTGCCGCAGCAGCGGCACCCTCCGTAGCTGCCTGAGCAGCGTAGGAGGGCGTCCCTCCGACATCCGATATCCGACCTCCGTCCCTCCGCCCACCATGTCCCACTCCCGCTCCGACGGCCGCAAGGTCGACCAACTCCGCAACATCACCCTCGAGGCCGACATCGCCCCCTATGCCACGGGCTCGGTGCTCATCGGCTTCGGCAACACCCGTGTGATCTGCGCGGCCACGATCGAGCCCAAGGTCCCGACCTGGATGCGCCAGCAGGGCGTGCCCGGAGGCTGGCTCACCGCCGAGTATTCGATGCTCCCCTACAGCACGCTCGACCGCAAGCAGCGCGACATTTCCAAGGGCAAGATCGACGGCCGCACTGTCGAGATCCAACGCCTCATCGGCCGCTCCCTGCGCGCCGTCGTCGACCTGCGCAAGCTCGGCGACAACACCCTCTGGATCGACTGCGACGTGCTCCAGGCCGACGGCGGCACCCGCACCGCCTCGATCACCGGCGCCTACCTGGCGGCCCGCCTCGCCGTGCAAAAGCTCCTCGACGCGAAGAAGCTCGCCGAGAACCCGATCACCGATTCCGTGGCCGCCGTCAGCGTCGGCATCTGCGGGGGCAAGGCCCTGCTCGACCTCAACTACGTCGAGGACAAGGACGCGCAGGTGGACTCCAATGTCGTCATGACCGGCCGCGGCCAGTTCGTCGAGGTCCAGGGCTCCGGCGAGGAATCCACCTTCTCCCACGACCAGCTCCAGGAACTCCTCGCCCTCGCCCAAAAGGGCCTGAAGGAACTCTCCGCCCTCCAGACCGCCTTCCTCACCAAGCGCCTCCTCGGCACCCTGAAGCTCTAGCCTGCGCGGTGTCGCTCCCAGTTGAACAGGAACTGCTGCGCCAGCCCCGCTGCGGCCCCGAAATGCCGCCGCCCGAAGTGCGCCACCTGCTCCGGCGCCCACCCCTCCAGCCCGTAGTGCCGCGCCATCACCTTGATGATCCAGGTGTCCACCGGGAACGCACACAGCCGCGTGCCGCTGTACAGCAGGACACAGTCCGCGATCTTGTCCCCCACGCCGGGCAGCGTCGTCAGCCTCGCATGAGCCTGCTCGTAGGGAAGCGCAGCGGTCTCCTCCAGCCAGCCCGGCTCGCCCGCCAACACCTGCGCGGTCCTGTGGATGTTGCCCGCCCTGAAGCCCAGCGCGCATGCGCGCAGCTGCGCCTCGCTCGCGGCCGCCACCTGCCCCCAGGTCGGCAGCGCGTGTAGTGATTGTCTGAATACAACAGTGCCCGCCGAGGCCTGCCCCGCGCCGAAGCCCCGGGGCAGCGGCAGCGGGGAGCCGAGGTCGCGCGCCAGCGCATCGCCCATCTGCTTGATCTGCGGGATCTGCTTCGTCGCCGAGCACATGAAGCACAGCAGCGTCTCGCCCAGCGGCTGCCTCAGCAGTCGCAGGCCCGGAAACTCCCGCATGCAGCGCGCCAGGTGTGCGTCGCTGCGCCAGGGCAGGGCATCCGCCATGCCCTCGAAGCCGCAGTCCAACGCCAGGTAGTCGCGCAGCGCAGGCAACGCCTCCGCCTCCCGGCCCAGCGGCGCCGACCACTCCACACGGCCGCCCTCCCCGCTGCGCAGCCGCAGCAGGTGCCTGCCCCAGATGCCCTGGTACACGCCCTCGCCCAGGGGAAACCACCTGAAGGCCTGCCCATCGTCGAGCACCATCGCCAGGGTCTCCGGCGCCATGCACAGGGACAACCCCGCCCAGCCGCTCCACCCCGCACCCGTCTTGCCTTCAGCCTGCATCTGCAAACGCAATGCGCGAGTCCGCCCCTTTCAAGCGTCCACCCCTCTTTTGTCGGAATCTCCCCGCCCAAGGGCGTTGCCCAAATCCCCGCGCGCACGCCGAAGGAGCGCGGCTTCTGTATCCATGCTCCTGCTACAATACCCCGGGGCTGGCACGAAAGCTGCAAATGCGGCGTCCCAAGACCATGCCAGAACCCACCGCAACATTGGACCAGCTCGCCCGCCTCCCCAACGTCCTCGGAGTGGTGCGCCTGCACGAGAAGGACGGAAGGATGGAGCAGACCGGCGCCGAGGCCGAGGCCCTCGGCAACGTGCTCGCCTGCTTCCTGCAACTCTCAAGCCTGGTCGGCGAGTCCTTCGGCCTCGAGGGACTCGAGGAAGCCCAGATGTCCGGCAAGTCGCTCGGCATCATCTGCCTCCCAGGCCAGGAGTCCACCCTGGGCCTCGTTGTGAATTCCAGGGTCCGCGCCGCCGAACTCGTCTCAAGGATCCGCGAGGGAGCCCTTCCCGCCTGACACCATGAACTTCGCCCAGCTCTCCTCCAACATCACCGACCTGCCCGGCGTGGAAGGCCTCTGCCTCCTCGACCAGCAGGGCACCCTCCTCTTCAGGCGCATGCCCGCCTTCATTCCCGACGCCTGCTACGAGGAGGCCGTGCGCCGCATCATCGGACTCTACGAGACCATCGACGAGAACTTCCTGCCCGCCGATGACTACGCCCTGCGCTTCACCGACAAGTGGCTCGTGCTGCGCCGCACCGGCACCCTCATCCTGGTCATCATGACCACCGAGGCCGCCAATCTGAGCTCCCTGCGCATGGTCACCAATCTCACCCTGCGCCACCTCCAGTCCACTCCTGCCCTGGCCGAGGAAATGCGCAGGACCGCACCTGCCCTGAGCGCCACGCCCGCCCCCACTCCGACACCCGCCGCCGCTCCCACACCCACAGCCAAGGTTGCCACGGCATCTCCTGCTGCCCCCCCCGCCATGCCCGCCACCGCTGCCATGGCCACGGCTCCCTCGGCCCCGGCCAGGCCGACACCCAGCTCCCT
>JAHFTI010000210.1 GCA_023265535.1 Opitutaceae bacterium | reverse complement strand
AGGCCGGTGCCGTAGTCGAGGACGAGGGGATGCGGCCAGAAGCAGAGGCGCAGGTAGTGGACCAGGGCCTGGCACTGAGTGAGGAAGTAATCCCAGGAGCTGATGCCGAGGCCGAAGCCGACGCCGACGCCGCGCGCGCCGCCGGCGCGCAGGACCAGGAAGGCGAGGAGCAGCCAGGTGGAGGCGAGGGCGAGGTGGAGGCCGCGGCGCGCGCGCCAGGCGGCGGCGAAGGAGCCGGAGAGCAGGCACCGGTCGAAGAGAAGGAGCAGGGGCGGGACGACGACCATGACCTCCTTGGAGGCCATGCCGAGAAGCGAGCAGAGGACGGCGGCGGCCGACCAACGGAAGGCCGAGGGGCCGGGCGAGGTCGAGGCCCGGAGAAAGCAGTAGAAGGTGGAGAGGAAGAACAGGCCGAAGAGGCCCTCGGTGCGCTGGGCGATGCAGACGACGGTCTCCGACTGGAGGGGATGGAGGGCCCAGAGCAGGGCCAGGAGGAAGGGAGTGAGCCAGGTGTAGATTCCCTGGGGGAAGCCGAGCGCGACAGAGGACGGGGTGGAAGAGCCGACGGGGGCGTGCCGAGGAACGGGGGCACAGGAAGAGGGAAATGGAGGAGGAAGGATGCGGCGCAGCACGCCCCAGAGTGCGAGGGCGGAGCCGACGTGTATCAGGAGATTGAATACGTGGTACGAGGTGGGGGCGAGGCCGGAGAGGGCGTAATTGAGGGCCAAGCTCAGATTGACCAGGGGGCGGCCGGTGGTGGTGCCGCCGTCGGCGGGCGGGTTGAGAACAGACCAGGACCAGAACTCGCGCAGGGTGGGATTGTTGAGGACCGCGGGGGCGTCATCAAAAAGCCACGGTGAGGAGAGCGCGCCTGCATAGGCGGCGAACACCGCTGAAATGAGCAGGCATGGGGCGGCCCAGGACCAGAGGGCCCCGAGAGGGCCGGGGGGCGGGGGAATCACGGGTTCCTGTGAGGGGGTATCCATCAGTCTGATACGAAGTGTGGAGGGGCCCGCACCGGAGGCAAGGCGGCAGGGCAAAAACCAGTCGACACACGGAGATGGGGCTGGCACGCAGCGTACACGCAGCGCTGGGCGGATGACGCGGGGCGGACAGGCAGGGGAAGGTAAAAGGTAAAGCGTGACCCCTTACTTAGGACGGGCACGCGGCAAAAAACAGGCCCCTCCATGGTGGAGGGGCCTGGGGAGAGGAATCAGCTCAGCTCGTGCTCAGAACGACACGGTCGTGGTGAGCGTGAACTGGCGGGGGTCGACGATGCGGTAGGACCAGGGCGAGCCGTCCCAGTTGACGGCGACCACCTGGAGGCCACCCGGCTCGAAGACATTGCCCACGTTGAACTGGACCTTGAGGCCGAGCTTGCCGTTGCAGATCTTGCGGCTGTAGGAGACCCAGAGGTCGGTGTAGTACTCGGCGTCGCCATAGATCGGGCGGGTGACGTCGGTGGCACCGATGAGCTTGGGCTTGGTCGGGTCGGCCTTCTTGCCGTAGTAGCCGACGGCAGTGGCGGACTGGTAACGCTCGGCCATGCCAAAGCCCCAGCCCTTCAACTTGCCTTCCGTGAAGTTGTAGTTCGTGAGGAAGGAAGCGCGGTACTTGCTCTGGAGGGGCGAGATCGCACCCTCGAGGGCGCGGGCCGTGGCCTCCTGGGAGACAACGGTGTTGTTGAAGTAATTTTCCGCGTTGGTGTTGCCGTCGGTGTTCGTGATCTTGGCGGCGGAGCTGTAGCCGTAGGAGGCCCAGAACTTCTTGAGCGAGTAGGCGGTGCCGCCGGCGTCGACGAAGTCAGGGATGTCGTTGGCGACGGCGGAGGTCCAGACCGGCATACGGGCTGCGAGCCAGGTGTCGTACTCGGGGGCGACGTCGTTGTACTTGGTCTCCTGCTTGGAGCCGGTGAACTTCATGCTCCAGTTGGGCGTGGGATTGTAGGTGAACTGCACCTCGACACCCTTGGCCTCGTTGTTTTGGGTGCCCGCGGCGGCGATGCCGGTGTAGTAGTTGACCGGCAGCTGCATGAGGGCCCAGACCTCCGCCTGACGGGCGGGGGTGTTGACCGGGTTGTTGGCCTCGTTATTCCAATTGGGATCGGTGAGGGGATTGGCGCCATTGCGCAGACGAACGACAGCGGAGGCCCAGTTCTGCATGAGCGTGCTGTCACCGTAGACGATACGAGTCATGAGCGTGGAGGCGGTCGAGGAGCGTTCGGCGACCTGCTTGGTCTCGAACCAGGTGATACGGCCGACGAGCTTGTTCTTCAGGAGGGAGACGCCGAAGCCCATGTCCTTGCCGTCGCCGGTGGGCTTGGGAAGCGGGTTCTTGAAGTAGTCGGTCTGGCTGATCGTGGGAGGATTCCAGTTGCTGGACTCGTTGTAGTAGAAGGTCAGGCCGTTGAGGAACTCGGCGCCGAGGCCGTCGCCCTGCGAGAAGCGCCAGCCCTTGAGGGGGCGGAAGGCGACGCCGGCGGTGGAGGTGGACTTTTCCATGCGCTCCCAGTTGGTCCAGCGGCTGTTCATCACCAGATCGTAGTTGGCGATGCCGTTTTGGAAGATCTCGCTGGTGGTGTAGGCAGGAAGCACCGTGCCATCGGGGCGGGTGACCGCACCGAGGGTGGTGTTGCGCAGGCGCAGGTCGTCCTTGCGGGCGCCGAAGGTCGTGATCAGGCGGTCCGAGAAGAAGTTGCTCTGGATGGCGGAGCTCCAGCTGCCGAGGCGGCGCTGGGTGCGCTTGCTGCCATTGTCGGCGAACTCCATGCCGTAGGTGGCGGCGACGTCCTTGAAGGTGTTGAAATTGTAATCATAGACGCGCACCAGGCTGGTGACATCCTGATTCCAGCCACGGTTGCCGTAGCTGCCGGTGGAGTGCGTGACCACGCCCTGGGCATCGCCGGGGTTGGCCATGTAGTAGTAGCGGGAGAGGCCGGTGGCGGACCAGATGGCGGCGCCGGGGATGGCGAGGTTGGTGCGATAGCGGAGGATGGCCTCGGAGTCGCCGTCGACCCAGGTGCCATTGCGCCAGCGCTCGACGATGCCATTGCGGGACTGGCCGTTCCACATGAGCATCGGGCGGTGGTTGCCGAGCCACTTGAGCCAGTTGTTCTTCTGGCTGAGGTCGAGGTTGTAGGCCAGCATCACGCGGGCGTTGTCATCGATCTGGGGCTGGAAGAAGGTGTCAGGACCATTGCCTTCGGCGATGAAGGGCAGGCCGAAGTACGGGTTGACGCTGCCGTCGGGCTTCTTGAGGTTGGTGTCGACCGCCAGCGTGGCGCCGGTGAGCTGCGAGATGGTGTTGTTCTCGACGGAGTCGACGTCCTGGCGCAGCCAGGCGGCGCTGAGGAAGAGGTTCGGGAGAAGCTCCTGCTCGAGTTCGACGTTGTAGGTCTTGGCCTTGAGGCTGCTGAAGTTGGCCTGGTTGACGTTGTACTTGGTCCAGTCGTAGAGGGACTTGTTGTTGACGCCGGAATAGTAGTAGGTGCCGTAGTAATCCGTGGTGGTGCTGGCGATGGTGGGCAGCTGGCGGCCGACGGAGGCGGTCCAGGAGCGGTCCATCATGGCGTAACGGGCGTCACCCGTGGTCCAGCCGAGAAGTGCGCCGGTCGGGAGGACGGAGGCGGTGGCGGGGTTGGTCTGGGCGGGACGGAAGAAGGCGGGCTGGCGGGCGAAGACGTCGACCTCGTTGTCACCGTTGACGCGCACGAGCACGCGGCCGGTGTTGTCAAAGCCGATGCCCTGAAGGTAGTAGGGCGAGGTGGTGGTGGTGAGCAGGCCGGTGCCGGTCAGGGTTGTGACAGCGGCGTTGTAGCCGGGGGAGCTGGTGCTGAAGAGGTAGGGACCGTAGGACTGGTTGGTGTCCAGCTTGGTGATCATGCGGGTCGTCGGGTCGTAGGCGGGACGGCCCTGGGCGAACCAATCACTCACGAAATCGCGCGGGGTGATGGAGTTCGGACGGCTGGCGTGATTGTTGTAGGTCTCGACGAAGGCACGGAGGGTGGTCTTCTTGAAGGGCTTGTAGGTGAGGGCACCGTAGAAGCGCTTGGTGGTGTCGTAGGACGGCTTGCGATCAAACTGCTGCTTGTTGTAGAGGGCGGCACCGTAGATGCCGAGCTTGCCCTTGAGGAGGACCTGGTTGAGGTCGACGGAGGTGCGGACGGAGCCGTACTGGTCGGTGCGGAAGGAGGCGCTGCCGGTGTTCTTGTTGACGGAGGCCTGGGTGGCGGTCTGGTTGACGATACCGGCGGGGGAGCCGAGACCGAAGAGCATCGAGTTGGGACCGCGGCTGATTTCGATCGACTGGGTGTTGTAGGCGTCGAGGGGGATGCGGGAGTTGACCTGGAAGTAGTTCAGGCCGGCCTCGGGGGAGGAAAGGCCGCGGACGCGGTTGGACTGGGCGTTGGTGATGGTGCCGCCGTCATTGCCGAGGGTGTAACCGGCGATGGTGTCCTTGAAGGTGCCGCGGTCGATGACCTGCGGGGTGTAGGTGGCGGAGCCTTCGGTGCCGACCTCGTAGCGGAAGACGTCGTTGATATCGAGGGAGGCGGTGTCCTCCATCTGCTGTTTGGTGACGACCGAAATCGAGGCGGCGAGATCGCCGATGTTGGTGTTCATGCGGCTACCGGCGAGGGTGTTCTCGGCGTAGTAGCCCTTGTCCTTGGTGGAATCGACGATGAAGGGGGAGAGCTCGATGGTGTCTTCAGCAGACTCGGGCTTGGGGGAGGCGGCAGGAGCGACGGCCTGGGCCATGGCGAGGGGGGCGGCGAGCAAAGCTAGCGCAACGAGCCCTAAATTTTGCTTACGGAGGCTCAAGCTTCCACTGGCTTGAATACGGTTATTCATCGTGAACGGGGGGTTGGGAGGTTAGCCGGGACGAGGTTAGGTCAGAGGACCCCGGCAATATACAGCCTTCATCATTCCAATGAATCCGGCAACGCCCGCCAAATCTTACAGTCAAGTAGTCAGGATTAGCCTAAGCCCTGAAAATAAAACGCTTATGCAATAGCGCTGCATTTGAGCCGCTTTTCACGGCCAGCGCGGCACGGGAAGGCGGCAGGGCGGTACGTATAAACCCGCATCAGACAGCCATGCGTACGGGAGGGATGTCTGCTGGCAGGGCCGGCATGGCACGCCCAGGACATGCCATGCACGGTGTCACCCTACACGCGCCTGCCGCCACCGCTCGCCTGCTCAGGCCTTGGCGGGAAGATCGAGGCCGTCACCGCGGCGGAAGAGGCCGGGGAAGGTCACGGGCATGCGACCCTTGACGGGGATTTCCCCGAACCAGGCCTTCACGGCGAGTTCGATGGCCTCGCGCGTGTCGTCGAAGGTGCAGAGGAAGGTGGGCGCGGTGTGGCAATACTGGCGCTGGTAGGGGTCGCCAAAGACGGTGATCACGGGGGGGCGGGCGCCGATGGTCTGCAGACCACCGAAGAAGACACGCACGGCCTCCTTGTGCGGGGTGAGCGTGCCAATGGCGTAGCTGGGGACGACAAAGAGGTTGAAGAAGGTGAGGTCGGCGGAGGCGGCCTTGTCGAGGGCGACATTGCAGGAGCCGGCCAGGCTGAGTTCGCCGAGGTCCATGGAGTCGACGAGGGCGCCGCGTGCGCGCAGGGCCTGCTCGATGAGGTCCTGGGGGAAGGGAATGCCGCGCGAGTAGAACTCCTGCTTGGTGGGGCTGTAGGTATTCAGGACGAGGACGCGCTTGCCCGTGAGGTCGCCGAGAGGAAGCTGGCCGTCGCGGTTGGCCAGGAGGGTCAGGCCCTTCTCGAGGGCGCGGCGAACGATGCGGGTCTTGGGCTGGAGTTCCTCGTGGAGGCGCTGGGCGTCGGTCTCGATGGTGCTGCGCTGGCGGTCCAGGCCGACCTTGGCTTTGGCGATGAGGACCTGGCGGACGGCCTCGTCGAGGCGGGCCTGGGTGAGTTCACCGGAGGCGAGCGCGGCGCGGATCGCATCGACCTCGGGCTGGAGGTCGCCCGCGCCGGAAAAGCAGAGGAGCAGGTCGACGCCGGCAATGAGGGCCTTCGCGGCGATGGTGCCGCGCGGGTAAAAACAAAGGCCGCCGCCCATGTTGAGGGCGTCGGAGATGATCAGGCCCCTGAAGCCGAGCTCGGTGCGCAGGATATCCTGCAGGGCCTGGCGGGAGAGGCAGGCGGGGAGCAGTTCGCCCGTGGCGGGGTCGCGCTCGGTCATGATCGAGGGGACCGTGAGGTAGCTGACCATGACGGCGGCGGGGTCGGCCTCGGCGAAGACGCGGCGGTAGGATTCGAGCCAGGTGCGGCGGAACTTGGCAGCGGGGGTGAGGACGAGCGCCGGGGAGAGGTGCTGGTCCATGGCGGTGTCCCCGTTGCCCGGAAAATGCTTCACCGTGGCGAGCACACCGTGTTCCTGGAGGCCGCGGATGTGGGGGACGGCGAGGCGCAGGACGCGGCGCAGGTCGTCGCTGTAGGCGCGGACGTTGACGTCGGGGTTGAGGGGGTGCGTGTTGAGATCGATGACGGGGCTGAAGGTCATCTGGGTGCCGGAGGCGCGGGCCTCCTGGGCGGTGATGCGGCCCATCTCGTACTCGTCGCGCGGGGTGCCGGCGTGGCCGCGGGCCATGGGGCGCGGGAGGCGGGTGCCGCAGCGCAGCATGTGCCCCACCCCGGACTCGAAGTCGCTGGCCATGAGGGGCGGGATGCGGGTGGCGGCGGCGAGGCGGGGCACGCCGCGGAGCAATTCGTCGGGGGTGCCGGCGGTGTGGAAGAAGCCGGCGGGCTGGAAGCGGGCGAGTTTCTGCTCCATGTGCGACACCGTGGCCTCCGACCAGTCGAACTGGGAGGTCATGAGGACCTGACCGATCTTCTCGTCGAGGGAAAGGGAGGCGAGCGTGCGCTCAACCCAGGCGGCGTCGAATTGCATGCGCCCCTGATACGAAGGGGGCGGGAGGGAGGTCAACCCGTGCGGCCGCCGGGGGGCGTTCGCACGTTAGGGTGGGACGCGGGGGAGTGCAGGGTATGGACCGCTGCGAGGAAGCCTTCTGCACGCCCTGGAGGCCGCAAGGCATCCCTGGAGCCGCCCTCCATCGCGCCCTCCGGCGCTCCCGGAGTCGGGCTCCAACGGAGCGGCCAACAGGGCGTTCCGAAGGCTTCCTCTTCGCTGCAATTCAACGCCTGATTGCGAGGGGACCTAACGCTTGGCGGGCTTGGG
>JAHFTI010000209.1 GCA_023265535.1 Opitutaceae bacterium | reverse complement strand
GTCATCGAGGGCGACCGCATTTACCTGCCCTACCTGGGCGTGCACTGCCTCGACCTTAACACCGGGAAGATCCTCTGGGAACAGCCCTTAGATCCCGCAGACAAGGTCAACAAGAAGGCCTACCCGGCGCTGCGCCTCGTTGGAGACCAGCTCTTCGCGGGCGGTGGCGGCGAGATCTATTGCATCAACCGCGAGACCGGCGCGCTCCTCTGGAAGAGCAACCGCGTGGCCGCCTCAGGCCTGAAGGTGTGGAAGGATGCCGTGCTCTCGCAGATCGAGGTCATGGGCGACCGCGTCTTCGTGCGCATGGGCGGCAACTACTCGGACGGCAAGCAGGTCGTCCTGAAGAAACCCCTCGGAGTGCTCGCCCTGGACCGCGCCAGCGGCAAGGAGCTCTGGCGCTCCAAGGACATCGACAACGGCATCACCAACCTCATGCCCTTGCCCGAGCACAACGTGCTGCTCTGCGCCGACGGCGACTCGCTCATAGGCATCGATGCCAAGGCGGGGAGCTACCAGGAGGCCTTCGCGGTGAAGATCGAATTCAAGCGCAAGATGGGCGGCGGTGATGTCGCGAAGATCGGCCTGGGCGCCCTTGGCGGGCTCACCGGACTCGCGAAGGCGGGCATCTCCTCCAGCAAGGCGCGCCTCGACGTGCCGATAGCCCTGGTGACCTCGGGAGGCAAGGTCGACGTCATCGGGCGCCAGCACCTGCTCTGCTTCGATCCGCAGCGCCGCACCATCGACTGGTCCCTCTACTACGCAGCACCAAGCAACTCCCTGGCCAACATCGCCGCCTTTGCGGTCACGGCCCTGGCCGCCGCCGGTGGCAATATCCAGGCCGCCCAGGGTGACTACGGCTCCTCGCAATACAGCCAGGGCGTGGGCAACATCCACATGGCCCTCGACAATTACAACAGCTACACCGAAAAGCGCGCCCAGCGTGTCGGCACCAAGAGCAGCGACCGCTTCTCCTACGTGCTGACCACCGTTGAGGAAGGGAAAAAGAAGGACGTGGGCATCGTGGGCGTGAACCTGGAAAGTGGCGCCACCGAGCGCCAGCTTCCCCTGGGCACCAAGGAGCCCGACTACCTCGTGGATGAGGCCAGCGGCCGCATCTTCTTCTTCAAGGGCAAGGACACGATCCAGACCTGGCAGTTCTAGCCCGCAGAGACCGCCCGGATCCCCTGCCTTCGCGACGTGGAGCCACCACACCCACCACGGGGCGACCGCTGAGGGGAACAGGCCCTCCCAGGCCAAGTCCACACGTCTTGCGGCCTTGAAACACAGCCGCTCGGAAACAACAAAAGGCCCGCCCCTGCAACGGGGGCGGGCCTTTCAATTCAGGGGATCGCGAGCCACTTAGAGGTTCTCGATCTTCTTGTACTTCGGCACGAGGGCCTTCATGACGACCCAGGCTGCGACATAGGCCAGCGCGCAGACGGCGAACATGATCGAATAGGCGGTCTTCATCTCGGTCTGGACGAGCGTGACCTGCATGGCCTTGAGCTGGGCGAACGCGTCAGGATTGATGGCCTGAAGCTGTGTAACGACCTCCTTGGGAAGGCTGCCGAGCTCAACCAGGTTGAGGTCCAGCACGCTGCCGTGTTTGTTGACCAGCTTGAGCGAGAGGATCTGGTTGAGGTACTCGGCCAGGGGGCCGGTCTTCACCTGGGCCCAGGTGTTGGCAATGCCCGTGTGGCGATAGGCGTCGAAGAGCCAGCCGCCGCTCTTGTTGATGAGCACGCCACCAAAACCGCCGAACATGCCGCCGATGCCGATGACCGAAGCCACCGCCTTCTTCGGGAACATGTCAGACACGGTCGTGAAGATGTTTGCGGACCAGGCCTGATGCGCCGAGGCGCCGATGCCGATGAGGATCACAGGGACCCAGAAGCTGATGTGACCGTAGGGCTGGGCCAGCAACACCACGAGCGGGAAGAACGCGATCAGGAGCATGGCGCGCATGCGGCCATCATAGGGGGAATAGCCCTTGTTGATGAAATACATCGGGAAGGCGCCGCCGCCGATGCTTCCTATGCAGGTCATCGTGTAGAGCACGGCAATGGGCCACTCGATCTGCGTGCCGGTCATGCCGTACTGCGCCTTCAGGAAGGCGGGCAGCCAGAACAGGAAGAACCACCAGACACCATCCGTCATGAACTTGCCGAAGGCGAAAGCCCAGGTCTGGCGGAAACTCAGCAGCTTGGCCCACTCGACATACCAGGCCACCTTTGCGGAGTTCGTGTCCTCGGCGGCGACGGCCGGAGCCTCGCCGCGGGAAGGAGCCACGCTGTCGAGGTCGCTGTGGATGTAGTCAAATTCAGCCTTGCCGAGCTTCTTGCAGGCGGCGGGGGTCTCATAGAGCCAGAACCAGAAAATCAGCCAGATAAAGCCCACCGCGCCGACGGCGATGAAGGCGCCCTCCCAGCCCCACATGGCGGCGAGGCGGGGAACCGTGATGGGGGCCAGGATGGCGCCCACGTTTGTGCCGGAATTGAAAATACCCGTGGCCAGCGCACGTTCCTTCTTGGGGAACCATTCGGCGGTCGTCTTGATGGCGGCGGGGAAGTTGCCCGCCTCACAGAAGCCAAGCACGGCGCGCGCAATCATGAAACCACCCGTGCCGCGGGCAAACGCGTGAACGATGGCACCGATGGACCACACAACGATGGCCCAGGCAAAACCGGCCTTCGTGCCGAGCCAGTCGATCAGGCGACCGGCAAACAGCATGGAAATGGCATAGGTGAACTGGAACACCATGACGATGTTCGCATAGTCGGTGTCGCTCCAGTTGAACTCCACTTCAAGGTCGCCCTTGAGCAGGCTCAGCACCTGGCGGTCGAGGTAATTGATCGTCGTGGCAAAGAACAGGAGAGCGCAGATGGTCCACCTGTACTTTCCGATTTTGTCGTTGATTTGGTTGAGTTTATTCATCGTGCGTGGGTGCGAACGGGCAATTGAGACGGGGTGTAGGGTTGGGATCCTGACAACGGGCCACAAGCCAGGCGACTCGGGGCTGAGGGGGAATGGGGGAAGGGAAACGAAGCAAGGACACCTGCAGGTGCAGGGCCGGGAGCACACAAAACGATGCCTAGGCTGTTACGAGCCGCCCCCCCTGCAATCATTTTCCGAAATGCAGGGGGCGCGTCCTGGGGCCTACCTGGGAGCGGAGCGGCCGGACGCCTTGCCACGCCTCAGGACATAGAGGGGGCGCTGCTTCACCTCATCATACACGCGTGCCAGGTATTCTCCCAGGATTCCGATGCCGATCAGCTGCGCGCCGCCGATCACCAGCAGCAGGGTCACCAGCGTGGTGAAGCCGGTGAAGGCCACCTCGATCCCCATCAGGCGCCGGACCACAAAGAAGGCGCCGAGCAAAATTCCGAAGATGCAAAAGCTGATGCCACCGTAGATCAGCAGGCGCAGGGGCAGGTAGGAAAAGCCCAGGACCCCGTCCATGGCGTACTTGACCAGGCGGCGCAGGGTCTGTCCGGGCGTGCCCGCGGCGCGCTCCTTGCGGTCGTAAAGGACCTCCGCCTCGCGGAAACCGACCCAGGCCCTCAGGCCGGGAAAAAACCGATGCCGCTCGGGCAATGCCACCAGCGCCGCGACGGCCTCTCCGGCCATGAGACCGAAGGTGCCGGTGTTGCTGGTGATGCGGAAATCCGAAAGGCGGTTGAAGGCCTTGTGAAAGAGATCGAAGCCCACGCGGCGCAGTCCCTCATCCTTGCGGGAACGGCGCACTGCCAGCACCACCTCCGCCCCGCCCCTCCAGGAGGCCACCAGTTCAGGGATGAGCTCAGGGGGATCCTGCAGGTCCGCATCCATGGTGATCACCGCATCCGGTCCCTCCTCGGCGGCGCGCGCTATGCCCGCCATCAGGGCGGGCTGATGCCCGAAGTTGCGGGACAGGCTCACCAATTCATAACGCCCGTCCATCTGGGCGCGGGCGGCGATGAGCTGCGCGCTGCGGTCCCTGCTGCCATCGTCCGCCAGGATGACGTGCCAGGCAATGTCCGGCAGGCCGGCAAAGACCGCCTCGAGCCGCGCAAACAGCTCCGGCAACACTGCCTCCTCGTTGAAGACGGGCACCACCACCGCGATTCGGGCTTGGGAACTCATGTCGGTGCTCAACGGAACAGGTTGTACTTCAGGATGGCATAGATCGCCCTGAAGCCGTCCTTCCAGCTGATCTTTTTGCCCTCCTCATAGGTGCGCCCGTAATAGCTGATGCCCACCTCGTAGATGGGCACACGCAGGCGCGCCACTTTGGCCGTGAGCTCGGGCTCGATGCCGAAGCGGTTTTCCTCGATGCGGATCTTCTCCACCACCTCGCGACGGAACATCTTGAAGCAGGACTCCATGTCAGTGAGGTTGATGTTTGTGAACATGTTCGAGAGCAATGTCAGGAAACGGTTGCCGATCATGTGCCAGAAATAGACGACGCGATGCGGCCCGCCGCCCGTGAAACGCGAGCCGAAGACGACGTCGGCCTTTCCATCAATGATGGGCTTCATCAGCAGCGGATATTCGTCGGGATCGTATTCCAGGTCCGCGTCCTGGATGATGACCACGTCACCCGTGACGGCGGCAAAGCCCGTGCGCACCGCCGCACCCTTGCCTTGGTTGACCTCGTGGAAAAGCACCTTGTCCACCAGGGGAATGATCTCGTTGCGAAGGACCTCCCGCGTGCCATCCTTGGAACAGTCGTCCACGATGATGATTTCCTTGTCGGCCACGGGAGCCTGGCGCACACGGTCGACGATGTGCCGGATCGTTTTGACCTCGTCGTAACAGGGGATGACGATGGAGAGCTTCACGGAAGGATATCCTGTTGTGTGTAATGCCCCCTCAGAGGTCGAGCCTGCGCTTATGACTTTCTGTCATCTGTTTGTCAAAACGCGTGTCACACACGCCCGAAGGGCCTCGTTGCGCGGTCCACGGCCTCAGGCCTGCAAAGCCATTGCAGGAAAGCGAAGGATAAACTGGGTCCCCTCACCCACCTTGCTCTCCACCCGGATCTCGGCCCCATGCAGCGTGGCAAGTTCCTTCACGATGGACATTCCCAGTCCTGTGCTTTGTTCGCCGGCGGTGCCCGTACGGCCACTGCCCGAAAAGCGCTCGAACAGTGACTTCACCTTGTCCGGAGGAATGCCAATGCCCGTGTCCGCCACCACCAGGGTGACCGCACCATCGGGCTGGACCTGACAAAGCACCTTCACCATGCCACCCGGTTCCGTGAACTTGATCGCGTTCGAAGTCAGGTTGTTGATGATGCGCAGGAGGCTGTTACGGTGACCGTTCACCCACACCGGCCCAGGGTGCTCCCCCCGCGGATGCGCCACAAGGATGCCCTTGGGCGCAGCCATGTGGGAAAGGACGCGCACCGCCTCGTCTGCAATCTGGGCGAGGTCGCAGCGACTCAGCTCGATCTCATCCTGACGAGCCTGCAGGCGGGCCAGATTCAGGATGTCCTCTATCATCTCCAGCAGGCAGGTGCCTGAATCACGGATCCCCTCCGCCATGTCCCGATAGTGTTCGGGGAGATCCTCGTCCATGAGCATGAGGTTGGAATACCCCATGATTCCGTTCAGCGGGGCGCGCAGGTCATGCGATGCTATGGCGAGCAGGCCGTCCTTGAGCTTGTTGAGGCGCTCGAGCTCCTGGATCTGCCGGGTGTGCTGCTGGCTCAACTGCCGAAACTCGATGTGCACGGAGATGCGCGCCACCAGTTCCTCCCGGGTGAAGGGCTTCGTCAGGTAATCGGTCGCGCCGGCCTCAAACATGTCCAGCACGTAGCTCATCTCCGACATGCCGCTGAGGAAAATGACGGGGAGCCAGGGCAGGCCAAACACCGTGCGGATGCGCTTGCACAGCTCCTTTCCGTCGAGCTCCGGCATGTCGTAGTCCGTGATGACCAGGTCGAGGTCCTTGCCCGATACCTTCAGGATTTCCAAGGCCTTCAGGCCATTCTCCGCCTCGGTCACCTTCAGCCCGCATTCACGCAACATGTGCGAGATGATGTTGCGCGTGGCACGGCTGTCCTCGACCACCATCACGTGCAGCCCGCTGAGCCGTTGCTCCGCCCGCAACAGGCGGTTCACGCGCGCCAGGAACTCCGCCTCCTGCGGTGGCTTCGCGATGAAATCCGCGGCGCCCACATCGAACCCGCGCTGGCGATCAATCAGGGTGTCGTGGCTCGTGATGAAGATGACCGGCGTGAGCGGCCGCTCCAGGCGCGCCTCCTCCAGGCGCAGGTCCGAGCACACCTCGAAACCGTTCTTGCCCGGCATGTCCACGTCGAGCGTGAGCAGGTCGAAGGACTGCTCCTGGAAACGCTGCCGGGCCTCCACCCCGTTGCGTGCCTCCACCACCAGATACCCCGCGCCCTCAAGCATGCGGCGGATGATCTGCCTCATCGTCAGACTGTCGTCCACGACCAGGATACGCTTGCTATGCAGGGGAGTGCCAGGGGAGCCGTCGCGAGCAGGGCTGACCAGGTTCATTCGCGGCCTCCTGTGAACACCCTGAGACATGACTGGGGGAGATTCATCACCCGGTGACTATCGTCCCTCCCTGCCAAATCCTGAATGAAATGCTCCCGCATGAACCGGACCCAAACGGGGAGCTGCGCAATGGAATTCTTTTACAACATTTTACGTGCGCTCTTTCGCAAAGCCCTATAGTTCAATCCCCGCCACGGTATCCCCGAGCACTCCTGCCCGATGAAACGTCTCACTTCCCACCTGCTCAAGCTAGCTGCCCTCTCTGTCGCCCTCCCAGGCAGCTTTTGCGTCGCGGACGGTCTTCCCGACTTCACACAGCTCAGCCTGACGGAATTGCTCCAGGTCCGCGTGACCTCCGTCTCGCGCAAGGAACAGGCGCTGTCGGCCGCCCCCGCCTCCGTGTTCGTCATCACGGGCGACGACATCGAACGCCAAGGCGCCACCACCATCGCCGCCGCCCTCAGGCTGTCACCCGGCGTGCAGGTGGCGCGCATCGACGCACACGAGTTGGCTGTGAGCGCGCGCGGCTTCGACGACCTTTACTCCAACAAGCTGCTCGTCCTGGTCGACGGCCGGACCATCTACAACCAGCTCTTCTCCGGCGTGTTCTGGAACCAGAACACCGTCTTCATGGGGGACATCGACCACATCGAGGTCATTCGCGGACCCGGCTCCACCCAGTGGGGGGTCAATGCGGTCAAT
>JAHFTI010000208.1 GCA_023265535.1 Opitutaceae bacterium | reverse complement strand
CAGACGGCGGGCCGCGGCGGCGTGGAGCAGTTGGATTTCCCCGAGCAGCAGGCCCGCCATGTGCGCCTGTATTGCCAGGAAAAGGCCACGGGAATCGGCGTTTCGCTGCGTTCCCTCGAGGTCTATTCGCCCACGCGCGAGAGCCTGCCCGAGGGGACGCAGTTCCTGCGTCTCGCGCTCTTCTCGTCCGAGGGTCGCCTGGTCTCCTCGAACCTCTACTGGCGTTCCCCCAAGGGGCTCGATTACCGCGACCTCGACAGCCTGCCGCAGGCAAAAGTCGGCGTGGAGGTGCGCCGCGAGCGTTCCGGCGCGGAGGCCGTGTTCACCGCCTGCCTCACCAACCTCGGCACCGGACCGGCCTTCGCGATCCGTCTCCAGGTCGTCGATGAACGCACGGGCAAACGTTTCCTGCCCCTCTGGGCCGAGGACAATTATCTGACTCTCATGCAGGGGGAGTCCCGCACACTTACCCTGCGTTTTGCGTGTGCGCCCGGGGATGAGGTCCATGCCCGTCTCATTGCCAAGCCCTATAACTCAGCAGCCAGTCTTCCATGATATCCTCAGCCCACTCCACCCCGAGTCCCCAGCCCGGCACCACCTCCGCGGCGCCTGCGCCCGCAGGCCCGACCCATCGCGGGCCCTTTGCGTTGATGACCGTGCTCTTCTTCATGTGGGGCTTCATGACGGTGTGGAACGATGTGCTGATTCCCCGCTTCAAGGAGGCCTTCAGCCTCAGCTATTTCCAGGCGATGCTGGTGCAGCTCTCCTTCTTCGGCGCCTATGCGGTCGGCTCGCTCCTGTACTATCTCATCTCGCTCTTCTCCGGTGATCCCATCAACCGCCTGGGCTACAAGAACGGCGTGGTCATCGGCCTGGGCATCTCGGCCGTGGGCAGCGCCCTGTTCTATCCCGCCGCGGCGCTTGTCTCCTATCCCTTTTTCCTCTGTGCGCTCTTTGTGGTCGGCCTTGGCTTCGCCATGCTGCAGATCGCCGCGAATCCCTATGTCACGATCCTGGGGCCCGAGCGCACCGCCTCGAGCCGCCTCAATCTCTCGCAGGCCTTCAATTCCCTCGGCACCACCCTGGGACCTGTCGTCGGCGGGTGGCTCATTTTCAACTTCTTCACCTCTCCGGGCCAGCATGGTGCCGACTCGGTGAGGCTGCCCTACCTGATCCTCGCGGGCGTGTTTGCCGTGCTCGCCGTGGGCTTCGCCTTCGCCCGCCTCCCCGATTTTCGCACGGAGCCCGATCCCATGGGTGCGCGCGGAGTGTTCCGTTTTCCTCACTTCCTTTTCGGTGTCGGTGCCATCTTCATGTATGTCGGCGGCGAGGTGAGCACGGGCAGCGCGATCGTGAACCTCCTCGGCCTGCCCTCCATGGGCGGCCTCTCGCACCAGGCTGCAAGCCACTACCTCGCCTATTATTGGGGTGGTCTCATGATTGGTCGCCTGATGGGCGCCTTCAGTCTCTCCGACCTGCGGCCCTCGCTGAAGCGCCTCCTGGTCGCGGCCGTGCCGCTCACCGCCTTTGGTGTCGTGCTGTTCGTCTCGCCCGTGGCTTCCGATGCCCTGCACTATGGCCTGCTGCTGGCCGTCCTCTATGTCGCCTTCCTTGCGGGTGGGGCCTCGGCCCCGCGCATGCTCACGGTGTTCAGCGTGCTGATCGTGGGCCTGCTGCTCGTCGCGATGCTGGGCAGCGGAGAACTGGCGAAGTGGTGCATCCTCGGCGTGGGCCTGTTCTGTTCCGTGATGTGGTCCAACATCTTCTCCCTGGCGATCGAGGGCCTTGGGCCCCTGAAGAGCCAGGCCTCCTCCCTGCTCGTGATGGCGATCCTCGGTGGCGCGCTCCTGCCTCCGCTCCAGGGCCTGATCGCCGACCTGCACGGCATCCAGTTCTCCTTCATCATCCCTGCGTGCGCCTTCGCCTACGTGGCCTTCTACGGCCTCGTCGGCCACCGCATCGGCCGCCGTTGAGATTTTCCCATGACCTACCTTCCCTCGACGAGTCGCCACGAGCGCATGCCTTATGCGCGTTGTGGCAAGAGCGGCCTGAAACTTCCCCGGCTATCGCTGGGCTTGTATCAGAATTTCTCCGACAAGGACCCCTTCGCGGGCTGCGTCTCGGTGCTCTGCCGCGCCTTCGATCTCGGCATCACGCACTTCGACCTGGCGAACAATTACGGTTCCAACACGGGCGCCGCGGAGAGCATCCTCGGCCGCGTCCTGCGCCGCGAATTTGCCGCGCACCGCGATGAGCTGGTCATCACCACCAAGGCGGGGTACGACATGTGGCCGGGCCCCTATGGCGAATGGGGGTCGCGCAAGTACCTGCTCGCCAGCCTGGACCAGAGCCTCCGCCGCCTGGGGCTCGGGTATGTCGACGTGTTTTACTCCCATCGCTTCGATCCCGAGACTCCGCTTGAGGAGACCATGGGCGCCCTCGCGTCGGCGGTGCACCAGGGCAAGGCGCTCTACGTGGGCATCTCCAACTATGATGCCCAGGCAAGCGAGCGGGCCATCTCAATCCTGCGTGCCCTCGGTGTGCCCTGCCTCGTGAACCAGTCGAGCTACTCCCTGCTCAACCGCGGGATCGAGCGTGAGCTGCTTCCCCTCCTGCAGCGTGAGGGCGTGGGCGCGGTGACCTTCCAGGCACTTCAGCGCGGCATCCTCTCCGACGCCTGGGCAGGCGACCTTTCGCTCCTGCAGCGCTCCCGCTTCCAGGGCTGGGGAATGCCCCAGGCCTGGCTTTCCCTCCTCCCGGCACTCGCGGCGCATGCCCATTCGCGCGGACAGACCCTGTCCGAGATGGCCCTGGCCTGGTGCCTTCGTGACGAACGCATCTGCTCCGTCCTTGTGGGCGCCCGCACACCCGAGCAGGTCACCGACAGTGTGGCCGCCCTCGCCGGCCCGGGCTTTTCCGAAACCGAGCTTAGGCACATCGATTCCCTCCTCTCCTCCAACGCCATCCTTACATGAGATCCGCTCCCCTCCTTCTTGCCCTCTCCCTGCTGGGCTGCGCCTTTGCAGCCAAGTCCTTCGCCGCCCCCGAGGCGGGTGGCGGTGGCACTGCCGCCAAGCCTTCCACGGGCAACGCCGCCTGGCCTGTCATCGTGCGCAGCGGCGACCAGCTGCTCGAGGGTGGAAAGCCCTTCCGCTTCTTCGGCCTGGCCGCCCCCAACATCCAGCAGAACGAGTCCCAACTCCGTCCCGATTGGTCCAACCGCTTCCCCGACGAGTATGAGTTGCGCGACACCCTCGACGGCCTGCGCCGTGTCGGCAGCCGTGCCACGCGCACCTTCTCGCTTTCCGTCTTCCATCCTGACGACCGCGGCGTCCCGGTGTACATCACTGCGCGGCGCACCTACAATGAGGAGGCCTTCCGCTGCCTCGATCGCCTGCTCGCGCTCTGCCCTGAGTACGATGTCCGCCTCATCATTCCCTTCATCGCGTCCCAGTCCTTCGGCACCATCCGCGGAGTCGACGAGTTTGCGCTCCTCTCGGGGAAACCGGGCCCTTCCTTCTGGACGGATCCGGCCATCAAGGAGGACTTCCGCCATTTCCTCTCCTTCATCCTGAACCGTCGCAACACGGTCTCGGGCGTCCTTTACAAGGACGACCCCGCGATCCTTGCCTGGCAGCTCGGCAACGAGTTCGGAAGCTACCCCTATGACCGCAAGATGAATCCCGCCCCCTGGGAGAGCATCATCCGCGATTGGAGCCTTGAGATGGCGGCCTTCATCAAGAAGGAGGATCCCAACCACCTCGTCATGGAGGCGGGCGGCGCCAATCGCGAGGCCTTCATCGCCGATCCCAACATCGATGTGATCAGCGAGCACCTCTACGAGTACTGGAACAAGCTCGCCGGACGCCCCTACGAGCTCGCCCCGATCGCGCGCGAGGTGTGGGCCCAGTGCAGGGGGAGGAAGCCCCTCATGATTGATGAGTTCGGACTCGCCACCTACGAGAACCAGCGCGAGCTCATGCGCACGATCCGCGAGGACGGCATCGTCGGCGGACTCATGTGGAGCATCCGCAGCCATCGCCGGGATGGCGGCTGGTACTACCACAACGAGGGTGGCACTCCCGTGAACTCATTCCATGTCCCCGGCTTTGCCGCCGGGCATATCTATGAGGAGACACGCCTTCTCGACCTGCTGCGTGCCGAGGCCTACGCCATTCGCGGCCTGCCTGTGCCGCCCGTGGCCAAGCCCTCCATGGCCCCCGTGCTCATGCGGCTCGCCGAAGGCTTCACGTGGCGCGGCTCCCCGGGTGCGTCCAGCTACGTGCTCGAGCGTGCGCCCAGCGCCTCGGGTCCCTGGCAGGTCATTGCCCGCGATCTCGAGGATTCCGTCATCGCCGATGTGAAGAGCTTCGAGACCACCTTTGAGGCGGAATCCCGCGTGGCCGCCGTGCTTTACCATGACGTCTCGGCTCCCGTGCAGGCGAGCTCCTGGTATCGCATCAAGGCGGTGAACATCTCGGGTGAGTCCGATTATTCACCCGTCCTTGAGGTGCCGGCAAAGGCGAAGTGAGGGACGGGCTTCACCACCCAGCTCCCCTGTCCCACGCCGGCTAGCGCCGCCTCCCACGTCTCCTTCGCCAGCAATCTCCCAACACCCCTCTCCGATGTCCACCTCCCCTTGCTCTCCCTCACGGCAGCTGTCCGTCCCACGGGAAGCCAGGTTCTCCCTGGCCTGCCTGCTGCTGATGATGCTCGTCCAGTCGCTGTGCCTGGCGGGGCAGGGCGGGGGATGGCCGCTGCAGTCAAGACCGGGACCGGATGGGGATCCCGGGCAGGATCCTGCGACCTTCCCGCGCTCGCGCGTGCCTGCCCAGGCCCCTGTCCGGCGTGCCATGCCCGAGGGCCCCGTGTTCCGCGATGCGGGACAGGGGGACTGGGTGCTGTCGGGTGGCTGGCGGCTCCAGTCCGTGCTGCGCGTCAGCGGCACGGCACGCGAGTTGTCCGTGCCGGGGCAGGATGTGTCGTCCTGGTATCGCGCCACGGTGCCCGGCACGGTCCTGACCACGCTCGTCAATGAGGGCGTGTATCCGGAACCCACCTACGGACTGAACAACATGGTGATTCCGGAATCGCTGGCGCGCCAGGATTACTGGTACCGCAATGAGTTTGTCCCGCCGGCCGCCGCCGAGGGGCGCCCCGTCGGCCTTCTCCTGAAGGGTGTCAATTATGCGGCCGAGGTCTGGTTCAATGGCGAACGGCTGGGAGACCTGCGCGGCGCCTTCATGCGGGGGCAATTTGACCTTTCCTCGCGCATCAAGCACGGCATTCCCAATGTGCTGCTGGTGCGGGTGTCCCCCGTTCCTCACCCGGGCATTCCCCATGAGGAGTCCCTCGCGGCGGGTGCCGGCGTGCCGAATGGAGGCTCCATGTGCCTCGATGGCCCGACCTTCTTCTGCACCGAAGGCTGGGATTGGATTCCCGGCATCCGGGATCGCTGCACGGGTCTTTGGCAGGAGGTGGTCCTTCACGTCGGAGGGCCTGTCGTCCTCGGCGACCCGCACATCAAGACGGATCTGCCCCTTCCCGATATCACGAAGGCGGACGTGTTTGTCTCGGCCGCCGTGCAGAATCGCTCCTCGCAGGCGCACACCGTCGTGGTGCGCGCGGAGTTCGAGGGCGTGCGCGTGGAGCGGCCCGTCACCCTGGCGGCGGGCGAGTCCTCTTATGCGAAGTTCGGTTCCGGCGAATTCCCGGCGCTGCACGTGGCCAATCCGCGGCTGTGGTGGCCCAATGGATACGGCGCTCCCGAACTCTATCACCTGACGCTTTCCGTGCTGGACAGCCAGGGCCGGGTGCTCGACCAGCCCCGCCAGCGTTTTGGCATCCGCCATGTGACCTACGAACTTTCCGCCCATGACACCGCGGGCAAGCTCCAGCGCCTGGACTTCAACCCGTCCGCGGCCTGGGACCGCCTGGTCATCGACAAGCGGCATGCCGCCCTGCGGCAGGCGGGCGCCACCTGGGTGCCCACGCTGGCCGTGGAGGCCTCCTCCTGCAGCGCCGTCACCGTGCTTCCCGCCAGCCCGACCGCACCCTTCCTCGTCCTCAAGGTCAACGGCGTGCCGATCCCCTGCAAGGGCGGCAACTGGGGACTGGACGAGGCGCTCAAGCGCTGCAGCCGCGAGAAGCTCGAGCCCTTCTTCCGCCTTCAGAAGGAGGCCAACTTCACCATGATTCGCAACTGGTGCGGACAGAACACGGAGGAGGTCTTTTACGAGCTCGCCGATGAGTACGGCCTCATGGTCTGGAACGACTTCTGGCTGTCGACGCAGGAGTGGAACCAGCAGCCCCTCGATCTCCCCCTTTTCCTGGCCAACGCCGAGGATGTCATCAAGCGCTTCCGCAACCATCCCTCCATTGTGCTGTGGTGCGGGCGCAATGAGGGCGTGCCGCCTCCCGCCCTCAACGAGGGGCTCGACGAGCTGGTGCGCCGCCATGACGGAAGCCGCTACTACCAGCCGAACTCCCGCGACATCAACCTGCTCGAGAGCGGTCCCTGGACCTATGGTTCCCCGGTGGCCTTTTTCAACAAGTACGGCCTCGGGTTCAGCACCGAGCTCGGCCTTCCGAATGTGCCCTCGGTGGATGCCATCCGGGCCATGATGCCCGAGGAGGACCGCTGGCCCCTCAGCGACACCTGGGCCTACCATGACTGGCACCAGGCCCATCACGGCGAGGTGCCCGCCTTCATGGAGGCCCTTGCCCGCCAGCTCGGCGAGGGGACAGGCCTCGAGGATTTCTGCCGCAAGGCGCAACTGCTCAACTACGATGCACACCGCGCCCTTTTCGAGGGCATGAATGCCCGCCTCTGGGCCCCCACCACCGGACGCCTCATGTGGATGAGCCATCCCGCCTGGCCCAGCACGGAGTGGCAGCTCTACAGTTCCGACACCGACACCAACGCCGCCTTCTTCGCCGTGCGCAAGGCCTGCGAGCCGTTGCACATCCAGCTCAACCTCGACGACCACCACGTCGTCGTGTGCAACACCACCCGCCAGGCCCAGGCCCGCCTGCGCGCCGTTGCGGAGACCTTCTCCCTCGACGGGCACCTCCTGTCCACGCAGACCGCGCTCCTGAGTGCCGCGGCGAATGCCACCACCTTCGCCCTGCAGCTCGCCGCCGACAGCCCGTCCCTGCCCGCCCTGCGCCTGGTGCGCCTCAGGCTCCTGGCGACGGACGAGACGCTGCTCAGCGACAACCTGTACTGGCTCCCGCGCACCGAGGGGGAC
>JAHFTI010000207.1 GCA_023265535.1 Opitutaceae bacterium | reverse complement strand
CTTCCAGGTGCCCTTGTCGTTCCAGCCATTGAGAAACTGGATGCAGCCGATGGTGCGCTCCTTGGGGAACTCGAACTCCACCCACTTCTCGCCGTCCTTCTGGGAGGTCCAGCGGGTCCTGATGTCGCCATCACGGAGGTGGGCGACGGTCTTGGTGTCCGCGGCATTGTAGAAGCCGCTCACACGAATCCTGGTGGAGCCCTGCTTCACGTAATTTTCCAGGCCCGGCTTGTCGCTGTCGGCGCTGGGTGAAAGCGCGGAGGGGTAGCCGGCCTTGTTGACGTTGTAGATGCGGAATTCGCCCAGGTGAACCTGTGTCCGGTTATTGGATACAAAGCGCAGTTTCCTGGTGGTCACCGGTGTCTCGAGGATGAGGCTGCGGTCGGGCTCGGAGCCGAAGGAGAACCCCTTCGAGGAGGAGGGGTGGGTCTTCTTTCCATTCACGACGATGCTGTCAGTCCAGTTGTGAATGTTGGTGTTCACCGAGCTAGGGAAGTGACCCTCGTTGATATCGATCTCGAAGCTTTTCCCCACCTTGGGCTTGTCCCCCATGGTCATGATCCAAAAGGAATTGTTGGTGCCTTCGGCGGCGGCGTAGCGGTAGCGGCACTCGTAGTAGCCGTAGAGAAATTTCTGTCGGGTCCAGAGGTTGCCCGAGGTCCACTCCTGACCGCCGCGCTTTTCCTTTTTGTTGAGCAGCTTCAGGGTGCCGTTTGCCACGACGGCATTCTCACGCCAGCGGCTGCAGAGGATATGGCCGCTGGGCGCGTTCTGGGAGATCCATTCCTTGTCGAGGTCGGCGTTGGCATATTCGAACTCGTCGCTCCAGGAGAGCGTCCAGGCGCCGGCTCCGCCGGGAAGAAGGGAGCCGGGAGCGGGCACGGTGTCGGCGGCCTTGGGCAGGGCCGGGGCCCCTGCGGCGAGGGGGAGGCAGAGGAGCAAGGAGCCGAGGAGGAGAAGGGGGAGTTTGGGGGACATGAAGAATATGGATCAGGTCTGCGCGACGCAGGAGGCATCATGAGAATGCCGGGGTGCCTGCAGTATTCGCGCTGCGTGGACTGCTTCAAAGAGACAGCCGTTGAAGTCGTTCACAGCGGTTCACCTCCTCCAAATTGGACCGGGAAACCGCATCCTCCATTGGGGAGGAGTCCCCCTTCAAAGAGCCCCCCTGACCAGGCCAACAAAAGCCGGAGGCCCGGACCAAAGGATCCCAACTCTGACCAAGGAAGTCCCCAATCCTTGATTTGGCCCCCCGGTTTGCCAGACCCCGGCCAACAAAAAGCCCTCCCGGCTACAGGCGCGGAAGGGCTTTCGTAAAATGGTGGACGCTAAGGGACTCGAACCCCTGACCCCTAGTGTGTGATACTAATGCTCTAACCAACTGAGCTAAGCGTCCATTGAACTGAGGGGACGAGCAAGAACAAGGGGCCCGACCAAATCAACACGTTTTTTCAGAAAGGAACGGGCGCCCGCCGCACGGGGAAGGCAGGCCTGTCCCACAGTGACGGACCCCTCCCATGGCCAATCACTTGCGCGTGCACACGGGGCGCGAGCGTTTCGGGTAGAGGGTGCGGCAGAACTCGCAGACGGTGCCGTCGCAGCCGCGGGCGGTGCAGTGCTCGCGCCCATAGAAGATGATCCGCAGGTGGAGGGCGTTCCAATGTTCTCGCGGGAAGAGGCGCTTCAGGTCCTCCTCGGTGCGCTCCACGCTGCCGCCGTCCGTGAGGCCCCAGCGCTGCGCCAGGCGGTGGATGTGGGTGTCGACCGGGAAGGCCGGCACGCCGAAGGACTGCGCCATGACCACGGAGGCCGTCTTGTGCCCCACCCCGGGCAGCTCCTCGAGCGCCGCGAAGTCCGCCGGCACTTGTCCTGAATATTTGGATACAAGGATCGCGGAGAGCTCGGAGATCGCGCGGGCCTTGCGCGGCGCCAGGCCGCAGGGGCGCACGATGTCATTGATCCGCTCCACGGGCACGCGCGCCATGTCGGCGGGATTGTCCGCGAGCGCCCAGAGCGCGGGCGTCACCTTGTTCACGCGCACATCGGTGCACTGCGCCGACAGCAGCACCGCGACCAGCAGCGTGTACGGGTCGCGGTGGTCGAGCGGCACGGGCGTCTCGGGGTAGAGCTCCGCGAGGCGGCGGTCGATCCACTCAGCGCGCGCAGCCTTGGTCCGGAAGGGCGTGTCCATGCCTGTAGCCGTATCAGGAACAGAAGACAGGCCCACAAAAAAAGAGGCACCCTCCGGCGCGTGCCGAAGAGTGCCTCTCATCCATCCGGGTCGCCACCAACCCTCGGTGGCGACCCGCAGCGCGGCGAACTACCCGTGTGCCGCGCCCCAGATCAGAAGGTGCCCTTGATGCCCATCATCCAGATGCTGCCGGTGCGCAGCACGCGGATGAAGTTCTCCTCGGAGCCGCGGTAGGAGTACACCGAGGGCTCGTTGAGGATGTTGCGGCCGTCGAGGTAGAGCGTGACGTGCTTGTGCAGCCTGACCTCGAGGTTGAGGTCCATCTGCAGGCGGGCGCGCTGGTACTCCACCGTGAACGGGGCGACCGAGGTCCACACGTCGGTGAACTGGTTGTAGGCCTTCGCCGAATTCCAGAGGCTCTTGCCCACCCAGTTGCCGTTGAGGCGAGCCGAGAAGCGGCCGAGGCGGTAGCTCACGCCCATGTTCGCCATCTTCTTGGCCGTGGAATAGAAGGCCCACTCGTCATACTTGAGGAACGTGGCGTTGGCGAACACACCCAGGCCCTTGAAGGCGCCGGGCAGGTTGCTGAACTGCTGCGAGTAGTCGAGCTCCACGCCCGAGCGCTTCAGCGTCTTCCTGATGTTGAAGGGCTGGTTGATCGTCCAGCCGGCATAGGCCGTGTCACCCTCGAAGCCGTCGCTGCCGAGCACGTAGGTGTTGCCGGCGTACTGGAGGCCCTTGATCGTCGAGTGGAACACATTCACCGAGAAGACACCCACCGGCTCGAAGTAGTACTCGGCGCCGAGGTTGATGTTGACGGACTTCTCCGCGCTGAGGTCGGGGTTGGAGGCCGTGAGCTTGCGGGCGCTCTCATCGAGGGACGAGATGCCAGGGATCAGGTTGGCCGGGTCGGCACGCGTGATCGCCGAGTGGATCGAGCCGCGGAACACGAGGTTCTCCGAGACCTTGTAGTTGCTGTGCAAATACAGGAGCGCGTTGCCGTAGGTGTTGCCACCGGTCATCGTCGAGCCGTACTTGGCGTAGAGCCAGGCGGGGCTGTTGACCGCCGCGCCATTGCTGAGGGCGGTGGCCTGGGAGTCGCTGCGCACGATGGCGCCGCGGCCGGTGCTGTCGGTGTACTCGTAGCGGATGCCGGGCGTGAGGGTGAGCTTCCCGAGGCGGATGTCGTCCGAGAAGTAGAGCGAGTGGATGTCCTCGTCGAAGAGCCAGTTGTCGCGCAGGGTGCGCGTGGAGTTGTTGACCTCGTTGGCGACGAACCAGCCGGGATTGGTCTCGAAGGCCTTGTAGATCTTCCAGGGGCTGAGCACCTTGAAGCCGTTCATGTTGCCGCCCACGCCCCAGTTCGGGGAGAAGGAGCTGTCGAGGTAATCGGAGACCTTCGGGTCGTCTGCGGTGCCGGCCACCTTGTCGGGGCCGGTGAAGCTCCACTGGAGCGGGTCGTAGCGGTGCACGCTCCAGGCCTTGCGATTCGTGGAGCCGCCGAACTTGAGCTTGTTGGTGTCCGAGAGACGCAGGGACATGTCGAGCTTGGCGGTGAACTGCGAGTCCCTGGACCAGCGGGCCACGTCGGCGATGGAATTGCCCAGCCACGAATAGTTGGCGGCATTGGTCCAGTCGGGACCACCGGTCTGCGTGATCGTGTAGTCCTGCGAGCCGGCGGTGGGCACGGTCATCCTCCAGGTCACGCCACTGAGGCGGGCGGCGGCATCCGAGAAGGTGCCGATGGCGCTCGAGGCGTACCAGGACTTCGCGATCGAGTGGTGCAGGTTCAGGTCGGCGCTGAAGTTGCCGTGGTTGTAGGCGAGGCCGGCGGAGTAGGCCGTGGTCTGGCCGGACTTGCGCCTGAACTGGTTCGTGTCGAGGTCGATGCTTCCCGCGGTGACGATCTTCGTGGTCCTCGTGTAGTTCGTGGAGTCGTACGTGGAGGGGCGCACGCTGAGCGTGCGGTTGAAGAAGCGGGCGGAGTAGGTGTTGAGATCGGTGCGGAACCAGGCGCGCAGCTCCGGCGTGACCATGTAGTCGAGGCGCAGGTTGTAGTTGGCGCGCTGCGTGGGCTTGGGGCCGTCCTGCCACCAGATGCGGTTGATGCCCACCACCTCGGTGGCGTCGTTGGAGAGGTCGGCGTCGGAATTGTTGTAGAAGTTCCAGACGTGCTTCTGGGCGGCCATCGTGAAGCTGCGTGAGAAGCCGGCCATGATGCCGAGCTTGCCGTCGTCGATCACGTCGGAGTAGTCGGCCGAGAAGTTCGGCAGCATCTTGGCGTGATGCGAGTCGTCCCAACCCTGCGAGGCGTCGAAGCCCTTGTAGTAGGAGTTCCAGGCGAGGCCCGCATTGTAATTGATGAAGCGGCCCTTGCGGTCGAAGGCGCCCTTGGTGCGGAGGTTCACCGTGCCGGCCACGCTGGAGGGCTGGTCGGGGGTCGGGGCCTTGGTCATCTCGACGGTCTCGACGCTGGAGATGGAGAGCTGCTCGAACTCGAAGGCGCGGCCCGTGCCGATGTTGGCGGAGCCGGCGCTGGCGACCTGGTTGCCGTCGAGCAGGATCGTGGCGTACTTCGGGTTCATGCCGCGCACGCGCATGGAGCGGGTGTCGGCCTCGACGTAATCCATGACGACGCCGGGCATGAGCTTGAGGAACTCGCCGACATTGCCCTCGGAGACGTTGCCCATCGAGTCGGAGGCGATGACCTTCACAAAGTTCGGGGCGGCCTTCTGCTCCATGATGGCCTTGGCGTTGCCCTCGCGGGCGGTGGAGACCTGGAAGGCGCCGAGCTCGATGATCTCGCCGTATTCCTTGCTGGAGAGAGAGACGTCCTTGGTGACGCTCTCGCCGGCGCCCACGGTGATGTCGATGACCTGGGGGTCGAGGCCGGTGTAGCGAACGAGCAGCTTGTAGCTGCCGGGGGCGAGCTCGGGGATGCGGAAGTTGCCGCCTTCCTCGGCGGTGACGACGATGTCGGTGCCCTCGACGCTGACCTGGGCGTTGCGCAGGTACTGGCCGGTGCCGACGTTGAGGACACGTCCTGAGACGGAGCCGGTGCCGGCGGACTGGGCGAGGGCGAGGGGGGCGGCGAGAAGGAGGGAGGCAAGCAGAGCTCCGCCTAGGCGGGCACGCTTCCCCCGGCTGAGGCGGGAGACAGGGTTCATTGGGATGGAGTGGGGTTCGGCCTGCCGGCAGGGGTGAGGGTTGGCGCCGGCGGGGTTGTGGGAGCATAGAAGGGAATTGCACCGGTGGCGCGACCCCCCAGAGTGCCGGACAGTCCGGCATGAAGACACCACGATGCACCCTCCGCAGCCTGGCCAGCGAGCTGGGCCTCTCCAAGACGACGGTTTCCGATGCGCTGCGCGGCCGCGGGCGGGTGGATCCGGACACGGTGGAGCGGGTGCGGCTGGCCGCGAAGCGCAGCGGCTATGAGACGAATCCGCTGGCCGGGGCCCTGATGGCGGAGATGAGGCGCTCGCGCGGGGACGCCTTCCATGGGGTGCTCGCCGCCATCGATTTCAAGGAGGCCGCCGTGAACATGATGCACAAGCCCTTCCACCAGGCGCTTCTCGAGGGAATCTCGCGCAGCGCCAACGAGCAGGGTTTCCGCATGGAGATCTTCACGCTGGGCCGAGGCCTGCTCTCGGTGTCGCGCCTGGACGAGATCCTGAGCTCGCGCGGCATCCATGGCATGGTCGTCCTGCCCGCCTGGGACGCACCCGACCTGACCCGGCTGCAGTGGGACCGCTACGCCGGGGTGTACACGGACTACATCATCAAGTTTCCCTCGCTGCACTCGGTCTGCTCGGACCACTACCGCACGATGACGCGCGCCATGAACATCCTGCGTGCGCACGGATACCGGCGCCCGGGGCTGTGCATCGAGAAGCACCGCGACGAGCGCCTGCAGCACAGGCACAGCGCGGGCTACGTGTCGGCGCGGGACCGCGCCGGGGACCTCGGTGACGTGCCGCCCTTGTTCCTCGACCGCCTGAACCGCGCGGAGTTCATGACTTGGTTCAAGCTGCACCGCCCCGACTCCGTCATCTGCCACTTCACGGAGGTGATCCAATGGATGGAGGAGTGCGGCGCGCGCGTGCCCGAGACGCACGGCTATCTCAGCCCGAACGTCATCTGGCGCCATCAGCCCTGCGCGGGCTTCGACCTGCAGCCGGCGATGATCGGCGCGCGCGCGGCGGAGGTGGCAATCGCGATGCTCTTCCGCAACGAGCGCGGCATCCCGGACTGGCCGGCGATGACGGCGATCCCTGCCCGCTGGATCGACGGCCCCACCCTGCGGGCCGCCCAGGGGGCCCCCGGCGTTGAGACCGACTTCGGCGAGCCCAAGATCATGGCCTGAGCACGGCGTTTTCCGGACACCATGCCAGGGGGGCCGGGATGGCGCGCAGCCGCGCCCCATCCACAGCCCCACGTGCGGAGGCGGGCGGGCTCAGCGCCGCGTCGGGATGCGGAGGATCGTGAGCGAGTTGGCGGGGAAGCTGTGGTGTAGTTTGTTTCCGGATACAACCTGGGTCGAGGCGCGCGGGCTCACCCTGTCGGGCGCCTCCAGCGAGTTCTCGTCCTCGCCGCTCGCCGAGGTGAGCACGGTGACCCGCGCGGTGGAGCCGGCGGGCACGGTGCCGGCAAGCGAGATGTCCGTCTCCATGGGCTCGGTGTCCCCGTTGACCACCTTGAGGATGAGCTCGCCGCTCGCCTTGTCCAGGGAGCCGGTGGCATAGAGGCTCTTCACGTCGGAGACGGCCTCCAGGCTGATGTCGTGCATGAGCTTCCCGTCGAGGTAACACTTCAGCGTCCTGCCGCGGACCTCCATGCGCAGGTCATACCAGCGGCCGTTCTCGACCGAGAAGGGCTTCTTGTCGACGGCGCCGAACTCGTGCTCGATGGCGCTCAACGCATTCTCCCAGCCGCCGACGTTCCAGAGGATCTTGTCGTCGTCGTTGCTGATGTGGAAGAGCAGCATGAAGCCCTCCTTGCCGGCGTTCTTGCGGGCCTTGACCGAGACGGTGTAATCCTTCCAGGTCCTCTCGCCGACGAG
>JAHFTI010000206.1 GCA_023265535.1 Opitutaceae bacterium | reverse complement strand
GCATGCGCCACCTCGGCTTCATTTTCCAGCAGTTCAACCTCATCCAGTCCCTCACGGTCGCCGAAAACGTGTCCGTCCCCCTGCTCATCCAGGGCATGAAACCCTCCAAGGCCGAGGCGCGCGCCAGGGAGATGCTCGGGCGCGTGGGCCTCGCCTCCAAGGTGAACGAGCGTCCCAACAAGCTCTCCGGCGGACAGCAGCAGCGCGTCGCCATCGCCCGCGCCCTCATCCACGAGCCCCCGCTCCTGGTCTGCGACGAACCCACCTCCGCCCTCGACCGCGAAACCGGGCACCAGGTGATGGAACTGCTGCGCAACGTGGCCCGCGACAGCAACCGCACCGTCATCGTCGTCACCCACGACCCGCGCGTCTACCATTTCGGCGACCGCATGGCCGAGATGGAGGACGGCCGGATCCTGCGCGTCCTCCAATCCAACGCCGAAATCCTCCGCGTCCACGGCCACGACTGAGCCCTCCGCCCAAACCCAACCCGCCCCTCAATCTCCACACTCTGCCGCGCCAGCGGCACCCTCCGAAGCTGCGCCAGCAGCGAAGGAGGGCGACATCAGACCTCCATCCCCTTCCCTCCCATGCTCATCCTCCGCAAACTCTCTTTCTGGCTCGCCCTTGTGGGCATATGCGCCGCGGGCCTGCTCATCGTCCGCCTGCGCGCCAGCCTGGTCGAGCCGGTGCCGCCTCCCCCCGTCACACCCGCGCCTAAACCCTACGCACAAAGCCTCGGCGCGGCCGGTATCGTGGAGGCCCTCCGCGAAAACACCCTCGTCGGCACGCCCTCGCCCGGCCTGGTCACCGCCGTGCATGTGAAGGTCTGGGACAAGGTGGAGGCCGGCGCCCCCCTGTTTACGCTCGATTCACGCGACCTTCAGGCCGCCCTGGGACCGCAGCGCGCACAGATCACCGTCGCCGAGGCCAACCTCCAGCGCCTGCGCGACCAGCTCTCCCGTCTCGAGGCCGTCTCCGATGCCCGCGCCATCAGCACCGAGGACCTCAAGCTCCGCCGCAGCGACATCGTCGTCGCGCAGGCCCAGCTCGACGCGGCACGGGCGACACTCGCCCAGACCCAGGCCCTCATCGAGCGCCTCGTGGTGCGCGCGCCCATCGCCGGCACCGTGCTCCAGCTCAACACCCGCGCAGGGGAATACCTGGGCCTCGCCACCCAGACACCGCCCCTCGTGCTCGGCGCCATCGACCAGCTCCAGGTCCGTGCCGAGGTCGACGAGCAGATCGCCCCGCGCGTCCGCCCCGGCGCCCGCGCCTCCGCCTGCGTGAAGGGCGACGCCAGCCACCCCATCCCGCTCGAATTCGTCCGCATCGAGCCCTACATCGTGCCCAAGCGCTCGCTGACGGGAGCCAGTATCGAACGCGTGGATACACGCGTGCTCCAGGTCATCTTCCGCTTCGCCAACCCGGGCGACAACCGCGTCTACGTCGGCCAGCAGATGGACATCTACATCGAGGAAAAGCCGTGAAGACCCGAAGCCCCAGGCACACCGGACTGCTCCTGCTGGCCCTCGCAGGAGCCGCACTCCCCCTGCTTTCCACGTCGGGCTGCCGCACAGTCGGCCCGGAGTTCCGCCCGCCCGCCCCGCCGGCCACGGCACAGTCCTTCGTCAACGCCCCCGGCAGGGCCGCAGCATCCCCTGACGACACCGGCGCTGCCGGCTCCATCCTCCCGCCCGCCCCGGCGGCCCCCGCCGAGGGCAACTGGTGGACCCTCCTGGGTGACGCCGAGCTCGACCGCCTGGAGGCGCGCGCCCTGGAGAACAGCCCGAGCCTGGTGCTCGTGGCGGCACGCATCGCCGAATCGCGCGCACGCCTCGGCCTGGCCCGCGCCGACGAGCGCCCCGCCCTGTCCACCACCGACAGCGCGCGCCTGGCCGGCGAAAGCTCCGAACGCACCCTCCCCATCCCCACCCGCCCCGTCACCTACCGCGATGCCGGGGACTCCTACAGGCTTTCCCTCGACGCCTCCTGGGAGCCCGACCTCTGGGGCCGCATCCGCCGTTCCGTCGAGGCCGCACGCGCCCAGCTCGAGGCGGGCGAGGCCGATGCCCGAGCCGCACGCCTGGTGCTCACGGCAGACCTGGCCGCCGCCTACATCGGCCTGCGCGGCCTGGAGGCGGAGGCGGACATCCTCGCCCGCACCCGCACCCTCCGCGCGGACTCCCTCTCGCTCCTGTCCTCGCGCCATTCCGCCGGCCTCGCCCCCGAGACCGAGGTCCATCGCGCACGCGCGGAGCTCGCCGCCCTCGATGCGGAGCAGGCGGACCTGGGGCGCCGCCATGCGCTCGCCCTCAACTCGGTCGCCCTGCTTTGCGGCAGCTCCGTATCAGAACTTCAACTACAGCCCACCGGGAGGCTTCCCGCCGTGCCCCGGGTCCCCGCAGGCATCCCGGCCGACGTGCTCAGGCGCCGCCCCGACATCGCCGCCGCCGAGGCCCTGCTCCATGCCCGCACCGCCGAAATCGGCGTCGCGGAGGCCGCGCGCTACCCCACGATCCGCCTCACCGCGGGCGGTGGCTTCGAGAGCCCCGACCTGCTCGCCCTGCTGGACCGCCCCTCCCAGTTCTGGCAACTCGGCCCCTCGCTCACCCTCCCGATCCTGGATGGCGGCCGAACACGCGCCAACCTGGCCGCCGCCCAGGCGCGCGCCGACGCCGCGCGGGCCGACCATCGCCAAAAGTGCCTGGTCGCCCTTCGCGAGGTCGAGGACGCCCTCGTGGACCTGCGCCAGCTCGCCGCCCAGGCCGGCCACCTCGCCCAGGCCCGCGACTCCGCCGGCGAGGCCCTGCGCCTCCTTCGCAGCCGCCACGAGGCGGGGCTCATCAGCTACCTGGAGGTCGTCGACGCCGAACGCAGCCAGCTGCAGTTCGAGCGCAGCCTCGTCCAAAACTCCGGTGCCCGCGCCGCCGCCTCCCTCCGCCTCATCAGGGCACTCGGCGGCGCCTGGTGAGGATGCTCCCGCTCTCATGTTCGAACGAATATTACACGCCCCGCACTGGGAACCGGCTCGCACGGGCTTCCACCCGGCACAGGTCTTTTCAGCGTCCATCACGGGATTCCCGGCGTAGCCCGGCGGGGTCTTTCTCATTGCCAGAATACGCCCCCGGAAGCAGCGTGTTCCCGCCATGATCCCGCGCCCCGGATTCAAGGCGACCGTGGCACTTGCCCTGCTCGCCGCCTTCCTGCTCCCCTTTGCCGCCAGCTGCCGCCGCCCTGGCAAGCCAAAGTCCTCCGTGACGGCCAAGCCCGCCGCCGTGGAATACCTGTCCTACATGAAGGGCACCCACATCGGCGGCCCCGTCACGGGCGAACCCTGGATCACCCACGTCCGTGCCGTCGACCTGGACAAGGATGGCCGCATGGACGTCGTCGCCGTCGAGGGCAAGGACAGCAGGATCCTCTGGCTGCGCCAGACCGCGCCCGGCGTCTTCGAGGAGAAGACCATCGCCGCCGACATGCGCGCCCCCGTGCGCGCAGAGCCGGTCGACATCGATGGCGACGGCGACCTCGACCTGGTCATCGCCAGCATGGGCTACATCTTCCCGAACAACGACAAGATCGGCAGCATCTTCATCCTCGAGAACGACGGCCGCCAGAACTTCAAGCCCCACCTCATCGTCGAGAACATCATGCGCGTCACCGACGTGCAGGCGGCGGACCTCAACGGCGACGGCAAGATCGACCTCGCCGTAGCCCAGTTCGGCTACGATCAGGGCGAGGTGCAATGGTTTGAGCGCACCGGCCCGTGGACCTTCACACAGCGCAAGCTCCTGGACCTCTCCGGCGCCATCAACATCTGCGTCGCTGACTTCGACCGCAACAGCACCCCGGACCTGGTCGTGCTCATTTCCCAGCAATGGGAGGAGGTGTACCTCTTCTCCAACGACGGCCGCGGCAACTTCACCAAGAAGCTCATCTACGGCTCGACCAACGAGGACTTCGGCAGCAGCAACCTCACCGTCTGCGACCTGAACAAGGACGGCAGGATGGACGTGCTGTTCTCCTGCGGCGACGGCTTCGGCCCCGTGGGCGTGCCCGGCCCCCGCCCCTGGCACGGCGTGCAGTGGCTCGAAAACCGCGGCGCCAACAACTTCAGCTTCCACCGCGTGGGCGACCTGGGCGGCGCCTATTGCCCCATGCCCGTCGACCTCGACCAGGACGGCGCCATGGACGTCGTCGCCGTGAGCAATTTCAACGACTGGACCAACCCGAAGTCCGCCTCGCTCATGTGGTACAGGAATGACGGCAAGATGAACTTCGAGCCGCGCATCCTGGCCAACACACCCACCCACCTGCTCATGGTGGACGTGGCCGATTTTGACGGGAGCGGCAAACCCCAGCTCGTCACCGGCGCCTTCCACGGCTACCCGCCCTACGATCGCCGCAGCCGCCTCATGTTCTGGAAACGCAACACCCCATGAAAAAAGCCTGGCTCTTCCTCCTCGCCGCCGCGGCGCTCGGTGCCGGGGCCTGGCTCCTGCTGGGCCGCGCTGACAGCAGTGAACTCCTCCTCGCCAGCATCCCGGCCCGCCCCCAGGGCGTGGCGCTCCCGCCCGCCCTCGTGGAGCGCATCGACAATTCCGAGCAGGACCTGCGTACCCACAGGAGCGTCTCGGCACTCGCCGACCTCGCCCGCCTCTACCACTCCAACGGCTACTTCGCCGAGGCCCAGCTCTGCTACAACGGGCTCCTTGAGCTCGAGCCCAACAAGGCCCGCTGGCCCCACCTGCTCGCCTCCATCCTCGCGGGCTACGGACAGCTCGAGGAGGCCATCCCCCTCTACCGCCAGGCCGTGAAGCTCGCCCCCGACTACCTGCCCGCCCGCGTGCGCCTGGGCGACGTGCTGCTCAAGGCCAACCACGACAAGGAGGCCTATGAGGCCTACGAGGGGGTCCTCAAGATCAACGGAGAGCATCCCTACGCCCTCCTGGGCCTTGCCCGCGTCGAGATGCAGCGCGGCGAATGGGACAGCGCCCGCCTCCACCTCGAGGCGGCGGCCGCCAAGAGCAACTACGCCATCGGCGGCGACCTTCTGGTGAACGCCTACGAGAAGACCGGCCGCACCACCCTCGCCCGCTCCCTGGCCGCCCAGCAGAAGGCCTCCGGCGCCTTCTACGACATTCCGGACCCCTGGGTCGACGAGCTCTTCATCGACTGCTACGACCCCTACCGCGCCACCATCGCCTCGGGCTCCGCCATGCGTAATGGAGACATGGATACGGCGATCCGCCTGCTCGAGCATGTCAACAAGGTCGCGCCCAGGTACGCCCTCGCCTACTACCACCTCGGCCTGATCTACACCGAGCTCAAAAAGATACCCCATGCCATCATGGCCATGGAAAAATCGGCGGAGCTCGACCCCTCCTTCTCCGACACCTGGCTGCGACTGGTGCGCCTCAACGCCCAGTCCGGGGACGAGCTCGCCGCACGCATGGCCCTGGAGAAGGGCATCAAGCTCTGTCCCCACTCGCCACGCCTACATGCCGAGCGCGCAGGACGCCATGCCGCCGCGGGGCGCTTCCGCGAGGCCGAGGCCGATTACCGCAAGATCATCACGCTGCGGCCGGACGAGTCCTTCGGCTACATCGAATTCGCCAAGTTCCTGTTCACCCAGAACCGCGTCGAGGAGGCCATCGCCATCCTCAACAAGGGCATCGAGATAGAACCCGAGGAGCCGATGATCCTCTCGATCATGGCCTTTCACGCCATCACCGTCGGCGACGAGACCCGCGCCCGCCAGCTGCTCCAACGCATGAAGGCCCAGCCCCGCTCCACGGCCGACTCCATCGATGCGCTGGTCCTGAACTTCAGGAAGGCCTTCAACAAGTTCCCGTGAAGGCCCTGCGCCGGGCCGCCCCGGGGACCATCCCCCGCCGGCCCACCCGCGCCGCCGCCCCCTGACAAGGCCTGCCACCCCCGGCCAGGCCCCGCCCCTCAGAAGGACAGGCTCGCCTCCGCGCCCCAGCTCAGCGGCGCACCCGGCGCGCCATGGTAGGTGCCCGGGGCGATCGACGTCCAGTAGCGCCGGTCACCGAGGTTCTCGCCATGCAGCGAGACCCGCAGCCGCTCCCACGCGTGGCCCACGCGCGCCGAGAGCAGCGTGCGCGAGGCCTGCGAGAACAGCGCCTCCTCGCCCTCGGTGTAATAAACGCGCCCCTTGTGCGCCACCCGCGCCACGACGAACCAGCCGCGCGCCGCACCATACTCGAGCGAAAGGCCCGCGTCGGACTGCGGCGAATAGGGCGCCCGTTTCCCCGTGTAGGAGACCTGCGTGTAGGGGTCGGTGAACTCCCGCAGCGTGGTGCGGTTGAGCGCGGCGGTCGCGCTGAGGCGCAGGTCCGCCGCCAGCGTGCACGAGAGCCCGGCCTCCAGGCCGAGCGAGGAGGCCCTGGGGGCGTTCACCACGAGATAGTCGTCCGCCTCGGACCCCGTGGCGAAGGAACGCTCCACCTGGTATCCAGTGATCCGATACGCGTGCCCGCGCAGCGAGGCGGTGACACGCCCGCCCGCCAGCCTGCCGAGCGCGCCCAGCTCCACTCCCGCCAGCCGCTCCGCGCCGAAGCCGGTCAGGGCGGCGTTGCCCGTGAAGGCCGAGACGCCGCCCGGCTTGTATCCACTTACCAGTGACACATCGAGGACGGCCTCGGCCCGGGGCTTCCAGCGCAGAGAGGCGCGCGGAAGCAGCGCGGAGGATTCCGCCACCCTGCCGATCCGCGCCGGCGCGGGCACGCGGCCCTCGCGCAGCAGCCGGGCGCGCACCTGCTCGGCGCGCAGGCCCGCCCCGAGCTCCAGGCCGCTCGCGAGCGTCACCGTGAGCTCCCCGAAGGCCGCTCCCTGCGTCGTGTCGATCCGGTAGTCGGAGGCCTCGAAGGTCATCGGGCCGAAGGAGCGCACAAAGGCTCCGTCCGTCCCGCCATCGGAGACGAAGAGACCGGCGGTCCAGCGAAGCGCGGCATCGGGGGAGGAGGAAAGGCGCAGCTCCTGGTTGAAATTCCTCTGGCTGAGCGCCACGTCGTTGAGCAGCTCGGCCGGCCCGAAGGACAGCACGCTCAGGTAAGGCCCCAGCCGCCAGTCGTTCACGCTGCTGGTCAGCGAGACCTGCCCCCAGGGAGCCTGGTAGCGCCCTGTCAGCCCCAGGTTCAGCGAGCGCCCGTCGGTGCGCCCCTCCTGGGAACGGCTCACCTCAAAGCCGGGCCCGCCGAACAGCGGCACCATGGGCTGCTCGCCGTTCAATGCGCGCTGCACAA
>JAHFTI010000205.1 GCA_023265535.1 Opitutaceae bacterium | reverse complement strand
CCGAAGGCCGAATACGTAGTTGAAAACGGAATACAACAGGCCGCGCGGCGGGCGGGCGCGGGACGCGCGCGACCATGAAAGAGGCAAATGGTTCCGGGGTGGTGAACAACTTTTTTTGTTGAGCGTAGTGGCGGAAGCATTACGCACAGCACCCCCCGGCCACTAATCCGGGCCAACCAAGAAAGAAAACCAACATGAACTCCATCACCAAGATCATCGCCGCCCTCGCGCTCGTCTCCGTCTCCGCGTTCGCCCAGAGCGAACAGGTCGCCGCCACCGCGAACGAGGGCTCCGGCCTCATCGGCAAGCGCTACGCCGCCGCCGGCCTCGGCTACCTCGACGTGCGCCACAGCTCGTACAACGCCTTCGCTGCGGGCCTCGAGTACAACCTCCCGGTGAACCTGAACATCGATGTCCTCACCTCCTTCAGTCACACCTGGGGCGAGGGCAACGACATCAACACCGTGCAGGACCTGAACGTCACCGCCGTGAGCTACCTCACGCAGGGCGCCGTCAAGCCCTTCGTCACCGTCGGCCTGGGCTACGCCTGGACCTCCGCCAATGACGAGGGCCTGAACTACAACGTCGGCATCGGCGGCGAGTACCAGCTCTGCCAGCGCGCCTCCCTGACCGCCTCGGTCGACTTCTCCGACGGCTTCCGCCGCCGCACCCAGTCCGACCTCGAGTTCTCCACCACCGTGGGCGTGAACTACTGGGCCTCCAAGAATGTCGTCCTCAAGGGCGACGTCACCCTGATCGAGACCGGCCACCTGGCCTACACCCTGTCCGCCGGCTACCGCTTCTGAGCGGCCGCCACAGGGCAGTCTGTATCCACAAATTAACTACGAGCCCGCGGCCGAGAGGCCCGCGGGCTTTTTTGCGCCCCCGCGGCGGCGGTCACGGACCGTGGGGGATAATGCGGTTGGGAAGAGGGCCATCGGTGTGCGTGGACACTGTCGCGCCGGGAGCCACGCGCGAGGGGCACAGGCGGCCTCAAGGGCTGCCCTCAGCCCGCGCTGCGGCGCCTGCGCTCGGCCGCGCCGGCCTCGTAACGCTCCACCCAGGCCAGGTGCCAGGAGCCGTAGTCGCCCGCCTCTATGTGGGCGCGCGCCTGCGCCACGAGGTCGAGGTAGAAGTGCAGGTTGTGGATCGTGAGCAGCGTGGCGGAGAGCATCTCCTCGGCGAGCACGAGGTGGCGCAGGTAGGCGCGGCTGAAGCGCGCGGTGTAGTTGTCCAGCCCCTCGACGATCGGTCGCGGGTCGGCGCGGTACTGCTCGTTGCGCAGGTTCATCGGGCCGTCGGGAGTGAAGACCAGGCCGTTGCGCGCCACGCGCGTGGGCAGCACGCAGTCGAACATGTCCACGCCGAGCGCGATCATCTTCAGGATTTGCGGGGGCGTGCCCAGGCCCATCGTGTAGCGGGGCTTGTCGGCCGGCAGCCAGGGCGTGGTGGCGCCCACCTGCTTGATCATCTCGGGCTCGGGCTCGCCCACGCTCACGCCTCCGACGGCGTAGCCGGGCAGGTCGAGCGCGGCCAGGCCCAGCGCGGCCTGCTTGCGCAGCTCGTCGAAGGTGGAACCCTGCGCGATGCCGAAGACGTGGTGGCCGGAGCCGAGGAAGCCGTTCTCCGTGGCGATCTCCTTGCAGGCCGTCGCCCAGCGCTGGCTGCGCTCCACGGCGCGCGCGCATTCGTCGTATTCGCAGGGCCAGGGCGGGCACTCGTCGATCACCATGGCGATGTCGGAGCCCAGGTTGGACTGGATCGTCATGACCTCGCGCGGTCCGAGGAAGAGCTTGGCGCCATCGATGTGCGATTGGAAGGCCACGCCGTCCTCGCGCACGTCGCGCAGCTTGGCGAGGCTGAAGACCTGGAAGCCGCCGCTGTCGGTCAGGATGGGGCCGTCCCAGCCCATGAAGGTGTGCAGGCCGCCCAGCTCGCGCACCAACTCACTGCCGGGACGCAGGTTGAGGTGGTAGGTGTTGCCCAGGATGATCTGGGCCCCGATTTCCTTCACCTGGGCGGTTGTGACGGCCTTGACCGTGCCCTGGGTGCCCACGGGCATAAAGATGGGCGTCTCGATCACGCCATGGAGCGTGCGCAGGCGGCCGCGGCGCGCCGCGGTGACGGTGTCGGTCTTGAGAAGGTCGAAATGTTTGCTCATGTGCGTCTTGCCCGCCCGGGCGCTGGGGTGTTAACGGTCGCGGCGCCACAAGGTGCCGTTCTACTGGTCATGTACCAGCTACTCGCATGCTTGACCCCCATGTCAACCCACCGCTAAACCCTTCCCCTGTGCTGCTCGTAATCGACAACTACGATTCCTTTACCTACAACCTCGTCCAGTATTTCGGAATACTCGGAGTCGAGCAGCGTATCTTCCGCAACGACGAGATCGTTGCCGCGCAGGCCCTCTGGCTCAACCCGGACCGCGTGATGCTCTCCCCGGGGCCCTGCTCCCCCACCGAGGCGGGCTGCACGCTCGACATGATCCGCGCCTTCGCGGGCAAGAAGCCCATCCTTGGCGTCTGCCTGGGGCACCAGTCCATCGGCCATTTCTTCGGGGGCAAGGTGGTGCGCGCCGGCCGCCTCATGCACGGCAAGACCTCGCCCATCAAGCACAAGAACACGGACATCTTCGAGGGCATGCCCCAGGGCTTCCAGGCCACCCGTTACCACTCTCTCCTTGTCGAACGCGACTCGCTCCCGGACTGCCTGGAGATCACCGCCGAGACCGAGGAAGGCGAGATCATGGGCCTGCGGCACAAGACGCTTCCCATCTACGGCGTGCAATTCCATCCGGAATCCATCGCCACCGAGGGCGGCATGAGGATTCTGGAGAACTTCCTCAAGCTCTGAGCTGTCCCCCCAGCACCCATGCGTTGCCCCAAGTGCACTTCCATAGAGGACAAGGTCGTCGACTCCCGAATCAGCAAGGAGGGTAACACCATCCGCCGCCGCCGCGAATGCGCCGAGTGCGGCCACCGTTTCACCACGGTCGAGCTGCTCGTGCGCGACGGCATCGTCGTCATCAAGCGAGACGGCCGCCGCGAGGACTTCGACCGAGAGAAGCTCATCCGCGCCATCCGCCACGCCTGCCACAAGCGCCCCATCGACGCCGAGCAGCTCAGCATGCTGGTGGACGATGTGCTCGACGCGCTCGAGGCCACCTACGAGAGCGAGATCCCGTCGCAGGCCATCGGCGATGCGGTCATGCAGCGCCTGCGCAAGATCGACCAGGTGGCCTACGTGCGCTTTGCGAGCGTGTACAAGGAATTCCGCGACGTCACCGGCTTCGTGGACGAGATCAAGGGCATGAAGAAGAGCGAATGAGCCCCGCCCTCCCCGACCGCGAGGAGCTGCGCCGCCTCCACTTCATCAACGCCCTCTTCGCGCACGTCACCGGCCACGACCTCTACCTCGCGGCCCAGATCCGCGACGCGATAACCTTCAGCCTGGGCGACCTCGAGCGCCAGATGCGCGAGCACCCCGAGTACGCCACGCGCTTCGACGAGGCCTTCACGGCCGCCGCCACGCAGCTCGTCTCGGGCTGTTTCGCCCACCTGCCCACGCACGGCTTCTTCCACTGGGACGCGGCGCGTACGCCCAATTCCGCCACGCCCCTCTTCGCGCGCGCCGAGCTGATGGAGGGCCTCAAGCGCCTCTCGCCCTACCGCGAGTCCACGCTGCTCGTGACGAACCTGCGCCCCGCCCTGCTCCCGCCCGACCGCCGCCCCACCCCAAAGCGCGTGCGCGAGTACGAGGACACCCTCGACTTCGTGCGCGAGCTCGCCGCAGCCCGCACCCCCAGCTTCGCCAGCCTGCAGCTGCTGTTTCTTTAAAAGGGGTCACGCTTTACCTTTTACCTTTTTAAGGTTCTCGATCAGCGCGTGCGCGGGGTGTCCGATGTCCGCTCGCGCCACGCCGATGTGTTTGCTCACGTAAATTACCGAGCCCATCTCGAGTTGCTCTGCAAGCCACGGGTTGCTTGCGCTGCTGCGCTCCTTCATCACACAGGCCAGCGCCACCTTCCATGGGGCGGACTTCCTTGTGTCCGACGCATCTTCCACCAAAGGCCTCAAGGCCTTCAGTTGGTCCTCCCACTTGAGGCGCCCCGCCTCCGCTTCTCCCGCCTCATCCCAGAGCTTCAATGTTTGCTCCTCAGTGCACTCCGCCAGCAGCTCCCGCTTGAACCCCTGGCTACCCAACGCCCAGCCCTTGCTCAGGCAAACATACGCTTTCGTCTTCCCTGCGGGCCCTTCCGCCGCCTGCCACTCAAGGTAGGATTCATACGCGCGCACCCCCTCGGGACTGTCCGAGAGACCTCCTGCCGCGTCCAGGCAGGTCTGCAGGCACATAAAAGGTCTCCTGACTTTCGGGTTCCACAGGTACCAATAGGACGAATAGCGGAAATCCTTCAGGCCAGACACCTGCACCATTCCGGCACGCACCGGATTCATATGGATATATTGGCAAACCTGGCCAAGGCCGGCTCCGCGCTCAAGCACGGGACCACGAAAGCGCCCCTGGAACAGATGCCCGCACTGCTGCCGCATGCGGTTGAAGCGGTTTGCAAAGGTGGCCTGCAGCCACTGCATCCCCCGGCTCAGGTTCCCCTCAGGGGTTTCCACGGCGAGGTGGAAATGGTTCCCCATGATCACAAAGGCGTGGAGCAGCCAGTGATGCTTCTCGCAGGCCTCAAACAGGCAGGCCTCAAACGCTGCCTTCGCCTGATCCTCCTGGAAAATCCAATGCCGAAAGTTGCCACGGTTTACCACGTGGTAGTGCGCTCCCGGGTACTCCATCCTCGGCTTTCTGGCCATGCTGCAGGCTCATCCGGACAGGACTGCTTCGTCAACAAAAGAGTAAAATATATTTAACGACCACTTCTCAGGTAAATGGCCAAGCATGCCCCCTTTCAACCCAAACGGGTAAAAGGTAAAGCGTGACCCCTTCCCAAAGGACGGCTTACTTGACCCCTTCCACCGCGCTGACACGCTCATACGCAACCCTCCCATGGCCAAGACTCTCTTCGAACGCATCATCGCCCGCGAGATTCCGGCGAAAATCGAGCATGAGGACGAGCAGTGCATCGTCATCCATGACATCCAGCCACAGGCCCCCGTGCACGTGCTGATCATCCCGAAACGCGTCATCGCGCGCGTGTCCGAGGCGGCACCCGGCGACGAGGCCGTGCTGGGACACCTCCTGCTGACGGCCCAGGTCGTCGCCAAAAAGCTCCAGCTCGCCAACGGCTTCCGGCTGGTGATCAACAACGGTCCCGACGCCTGCGAAAGCGTGCCGCACCTGCACGTGCACCTGCTCGGACGCCGCCAGCTCAACTGGCCCCCGGGCTAGGACAGAGCGCATGGGTAACTCCGGAGGCCCCGGAGGACGACCTTGCCCACAGGCAGCAGACCAGGTGGCTTGGAACCTGAGGCCCGAGGCTCGCAGTCCGCTGCGAAAGAAAAGGCCGGCTCCCCTCAGGGAAGCCGGCCTGTGTCAGCTCATCCGGCCCCAAGCGTGGCTCAGGACCTGCGCGTACGGCGACGCCAGAGGCCCACGCCCGCCAGGGACACCGCCCCGATCAGGCCGTAGGTGGAGGGCTCCGGCACGGGAGTGACCTGCACGTTGTCAATGGCCAGGTAGGCGCCGCCACCGGAGTAGTAGTCCGGGTTAGGCACGCCGCCGTAGGTGGCGATGACCACCGTGTCGATCCCGAGGAAACCGGGCTGCACCAGGCTCGGGCTGGTCGAATTCACCACCAGGCTGAGCGAGTAGAGCAGCGATCCGTTCAGGTAGCCGTCGAGCTGCACCTGCTGGCCGTCATTCCAGGCACCCGTCAGGTACAGGTGATCCAGGTTGAACTTGAAGCTCGTCGAGAAGAACGAGGCGGGAGCCTCGAATCCGTTGAGGGCCACCTGGGTGCCCGAAACCGTGCCGGCGGAATAGCCGGTGGGTCCGAGCGCGAGGGACGGCACGTTGGCGAAGTAGACATTGTCCCACTGGAGGCCGGCATAGCCGGCGGGGACCACATCGAGCGAACCGGGAAGGTCGTCGAAGGTGATCTCCTGGGCGGAGAGAAGGGACGCGAGCGCGAACGCGCCGCCCGCGACGAGGGTCCTGAGCATGCTGGTGATCTTCATGTGTGTGTATTTAAGGATTGGATACAGGGTGCGGCGCCGGGGCCGGTTCAGTAGAGGTCGATGCAGTCGAGCGACACGCCGGGGCTCAGATAGCCGGAGCCGGAGCTGCCGCTGATCACGCCCAGGGTGAGCACATTCTCGCCCACCACGAAGGCCGTGTAGGGCACGGTGAAGGTGTAGAGGGCGTTGTTGCCGCGCCAGGTGCCGACGGTGAGGTTGCGCGTGCTGGGCTGGCTCGAGGCGGAGGGCAGGCGCGGCGTCCACCTCCCATTGAGCGACGGCAGGTGGCGGCCGCCGGCGAAGGCGCAGGTGATGCCGATGCGCAGGGTGCGGTTCTGCGTGCCGATCTGCTCGGCAGTCATGTTGAACTTGATGACAATGTTGCCGCTGACCGTGGTGTCCTTCCACTGGTAGCCGGGCAGCTCGGCCGGGGTGCTGGTCCCGATGATGTAGGGCGCCGGCTTCCAGCTCGCCATGCGCACGTCCGAGGGGTGCATGTAGGTCACCTTGTCGATGTTGAGAAACTCCTTCGGAGTGCCATCCCATTGGCCGATGCGCCAGAGCACGGCCGGGTTGGCCTCGGTGGAGGCAATGTCGCTCACCACGGTGGAGGCACCCAGGGGCGTGAGGGGCGCGGTCACCGTCACGCTCTTCGTGGCGACGGCGAGCTCACCCTTGTAGAGGGTCTGCGTGTAGGTGCCGGGGATCATCGCGGGGCTGACGAAACGGCCGTTGTTCACGATGCTCCAGTACTGGGCGCGGGCATTGGAGAACCCTACCACGCCCTGGAAGCCGGCAGGGATGCCGGTGGCGTTGCCCGAGACCCGGCCGCGCTGCGAATTCGGCACGAAACCGAGCAGGTTGAGCGGGGTGTTCTGCAGCCAGGAGGTGTCGATGTAGGCGGGGGGTGGTGTGCCGTTGGTGAAGACCAGCGTGTAAAGGCCGTTGAGCACGTTCAAACGGAAGGCCTCGGTCTGGTTCTCCCCGTAATTCACGATCTCGTAGATCTCCTGGTCGCCACCATTCTGGTTGATGAGGCAACGGAAGAAGGGGCCGCCGGAATCACCTTCGTGATTGCTATTCACCATCCACACGCCCACGCCGGGACCCGTGGCGCCGGTGTAGGTCCAGTCGATGTGG
>JAHFTI010000204.1 GCA_023265535.1 Opitutaceae bacterium | reverse complement strand
GCTTCGTGAGTTTCCACTGGCGCGGATAGGAGGCGAAGGCGACGCGCATGTCCTCATGCACTGCGGACTGGAGGTCGATCGCATGCGCCACGCGCAGGGCGCGGATGACGACGTCGGAGAAGACTCCCCGGTCGGCGGGCACATCCCCGTTCGGATAGGAAAGGCGCGTGTACGCAGGATCATAGCTGAGCGTCACGCCCACCTGGACCTTGGCCGCCTCGGCCAGCAGCAGGTCGTCCGCACGCAACCAGGCCGCGGAAAGGATCAGCGGCAGCACGCCCCAAAACAGCCTGCACAAAAGGATCAGGACATTCATCCCGCCAGTCACCGAAAAAGCGTATCCGATTCCCAACTACAAAGTGCGCCGAAAAAAAACCGGCTCGGCCCTTGCCTTTTCCCCCAAAAGCACCCCACCCCATTCCGACATCCGACATCCGACATCCGACATCCGACATCCGACATCCGACATCCGACATCCGACATCCGACATCCGACATCCGACATCCGACATCCGACATCGCCTCAGTCCTCCATGGCCTTGAACTCGATCTCCAGCAGCTCGCTCTTGCCGTCGGGGCGCGCTCCGATTCCGCGCACACGCTTGAAGGCCTCGATCACGGACTGGTCGAACTCGGGGTTGCCGGAGGAGCTGACCACCCTCATGCGCGAGAGCACGCCGTCGGCGGCGCAGTGGAACTCCACGGTGGTGGACAGCCTGTCGCCCGCGCCCGGGGGCGGAATGTGGGCCGCCTTCACCCGCTGCTTCAGGAAGGCGTAGTAGCGCTCCATCAGGCTGGCCTCCTCAGCCGTCATCGCCGTGCCGCCCGCGCCACCCTTGGTGTTCTTGGTGGAGCCGCCCACGACGCCGCCGGCGATGCCCTTGGCGTCGATCTTCGCGATGCTGCCACCGCCGCCCTTGCCCGCGTTCTGCCTGCGAAACTCCTCCTCGGTCATCTTCTTCTTGGCAGCCTCGGCCTCCTTCTTGGCCTTCGCCTCGGCGGCGGCCTGCTGCTTGCGAAACTGGTCCATCTTGCGGTTGTAGCGCTTTTCCTGGAGCCGCTTGAAGTCCTGCGTGAGCGTGGTCTTCTTGGTGTCGAGCGGCGCGGGCTCCTTGGTCGCCTTGCTCGTGTCGGGCGGCGGCGTGTTCTTGGGCAAGGGCGCAGGCTTGATGGGCAAAGGCTCCGGCTCGGGCGCGGGGATGGGGGCGCTGGGCTCGGGACTGGAAGGCGGCGTCGGATCGTCGATCTTCGGCATCGTCGCCGGCATGTTGGGGATCTTGATGTCCTCGCTGCCCGACTCGGAGCCGAGCGCGGGGGCCTCGGTGGCCGCCCAGTTGTCGCCGGCGCCCGCCACCAGGTCGAACACCTTCACGGGTTCGCGCATCTGGGTCTGCATGAACCAGCCCAGGCCGAACATGAGTCCGACCACGCCTGCGTGGATCAATAGTGAGGCCGTGTACGACCCGGGAGTTTGCGCGGACATGGCGTGCCCTCAGCCCTCGGCCTGGGTGTCGAACGTGATCTTCGACAGGCCATGCTTCTTGAGCTCGTCAAGCAGGGTCATGATCTTCTGGTAGGCCACGGAACCGTCGGCACGGATTCGGATGACCGGCTGGTTGGAGAGTGCGGCGACGCCGTCGAGCTTGGCGCGTAGTTCATTCATGGATACAGGCTGGCTGCCCCAGAGGAACTGCCCGCGCGCGTCGATGGTGATCGGCTGGAAGGTCTGCTTGGGGTCGGGCTTGGGCGCGGGGGCCTTGCTGACGACGGGCAGGTTCACCGGCATGGTCTGCTCCTGGTTGATCAGGGGCGTGGCGATCATGAAGATGATCAGCAGCGTGAAGCCCAGGTCGACCAGGTTGGTGATGTTGAGATCCGCGATCGGATGCGCCTGTTGGTGGCGGCGGAAGGTGCGTGCCATGGCAGTGGGTCCCGGTTGGGCTTCTTACTTCGACTCCAGTTCGACGCGGTCGGCCAGCGAGCTGGCGTAGTTCTCCGTCTCGGTGATCATGGTCTTGGACTTACCGAGGAGGAAATTGTAGCCGAACACCGAGGGAATGGCGACGACCAGGCCGGCGATGGCCGTGAGCAGCGCCGCGGACACGCCGGGGGCGAGGGTCTGGATGCTCGCGGTCTGCTGCACCGACACCGCGCTGAAGGCCTCCATGACGCCCCAGAGCGTGCCAAGCAGGCCCAGGAAGGGAGCGCCGGAGACGATCGTGGCGAGGAAGATGAAATTGCTCTCGTAGCGGAGCACCTGGCGGGCGAGCGCGCGCTGCAGCGCGTTCTCGGTGTGCTCCAGGCGGAAGCGCGAGGCGTCCATGCCCTTCTCCTGGCCGATCGAGGCGGCGCGCCAGTAGGAGTCGATGGCGTCGGCATAGAGGTCGCCATAGGGGATGTGGCGCTTGTTGCGCATGGACTCGGGCAGGTCGAGCACGCTGCGCTGGTCGCGCAGGTGTTGTTCGAAGGCATGGTTCAGGCGCCGCATCTGTTGCAGCTCGTTGTATTTGCCGAGCATCACCGCCCAGGCGATGACGCTGAAGATGGCGAGGCCCACGGTGATGACCTGTCCTACAGGATCACAACGGATGAAGACATCGACGAGATTGGTGGTGGCGAGAGGGAGAAGCGCTGAGGACACAGGCATGGAAAAAGGTGGATGACAGATGGAGGCTTTGCCGCGGCTCATCAACTTGAAAGCGGGAGAAGATGTTCACAGTCCCGCCCACGCGCTCTTTTGGCTTCTTTCGGCTCGCGCGGGCCCGGCCCCGTCCTCAAGCTATCAGCATGCCTCTGAAAGAAAAACCCGTGGGAAAGCTCATCTCCTTTGAAGGATCCGAAGGAAGCGGAAAGTCGACGCAGATCGCGCAACTCGCCGCCCACCTCGACAGCCTGGGTTATGATGTCGTCACCGTGCGCGAGCCGGGCGGCACCGAGATTGGGGAGCAGATTCGCAACATCATCGTGCACAACTCCAAGGGCGACGAGATGACGCCCGAGGCCGAGCTGCTGCTCTTCGCCGCCGCCCGCGCCCAGCTGGTGCGCGAGGTCATCGCCCCCGCCCTCATGCGTGGCGCCATCGTGCTCAGCGACCGTTTTCTCGACTCCTCCACCGTCTACCAGGGCATCGCCCGCAACCTCGCCCTCGGCCCGGTCAACCACATCAACCATTTCGCCGTGGGCAACGTGATGCCCGACATCACCCTCGTGCTCGACGTGCCGACCGAGGTCAGCCTCGCCCGCATCCGCCAGCGCGCCTCGGACCTGCCCGACCGCATGGAGCGCGAGAACATCGATTTCTACACCAAGGTCCGCGAGGGCTACCTGCTCCTGGCCAAGGAGCTCCCGAACCGCCTCGCCGTCATCGACGGCAGCCAGAGCGAGTCCGCGATCCAGAAACAGGTGTGGAAGGCCGTCGAGCCCCGCCTTGCAGGCGCCGCGGTGGCCACGAAGCGCGCCCCCGCCCCGGCCGCGGCTGCCAAACCCGCCGCCAAGGGTACTGCCAAGCCTGCCGCCAAGCCCGCTGCCAAACCTGCCGCGAAAGCGGCCAAGGCCGCCAAGGCCCCGGCCAAACGCTGAGCCCCGCCCCGATGGCAGCCCCCGTCGCCTGGCCCGAAGCCCTGGCCGGCTCTCCCGCCGTCGCCGTGCTGGAACGCGCGATCACGCGCGGCCGCCTCTCGCACAGCCTGCTCCTGCAGGGCGAGGACATCGGGCTGCTGACCGAGATCGCGCTGGCCATCGCCGACCGCCTCCTGAACGGGGCCGGCTCCTCCGCCCAGTTCCCGCCCACGCAGCACCCCGACTGCTTTTTCCTGCGCCCCGTGGGCAAGATGCGCCAGATCGGCGCCGATCCCACACGCGAGCTCATCTCCAAGGTGCAGGTCAGCCCCGCCGTGTCGCGCCAGAAGGTGGCCCTGCTGGTCGAGGCGGACCGCATGAATCTCGCCGCCTCGAACATCTTCCTCAAGACGCTCGAGGAGCCGCCACGCGACACCACGCTCATCCTGCTCACCACCCGCCCCTACGCGCTCCTGCCGACCATCCGCAGCCGCGTGCAGTACTTCCGTTTCCCCTCGCTCAGCGGCCACGTGGAGGCGACCGGCTGGCGCGAATGGATGCACGACTACCAGGCCTGGCTGGCACGCCTCGCCAGCAGCACCCCCAACAAGAAGGGGGCCGCGGAGCATATCATGGGGATCTACGGCCTGATCTCACGCTTCAGCCAGGTGCTGGAGCTCGCCACCGCTGAGATCTGGAAGGTCGAGAAATCCAAGATGCCCGCCGAGCTGACGGATGAGGAGGAGGTGGCCATCGAGGCGGGTATCTCAAACGGCCTGCGCGCCAAGCTCTTTGCCGATATCGAAAAAGCCACACGCGCCTTTGTCATCCCGCCCCTCACGGAGGGTGACGAGGCCCTGCGCCAGCCCTTCACGGCGACAGTCGATTGCCTCGAGCACTGTTTCAGCCTGCTGACGCTGAACCTGAACGAGTCCGCCGCCCTCGAGGAATTCCTGCTGGCCACCCTGCGCACCTGGTCGCGGCGCTGAACCTGCGCCCGACCGCTCCGTGGCAATCAATGCCCCTGGGCAGCAAATTTTTCATTGTAGCAGGTTAGGCTTCTTGTTTGCCTAGGCGCCACCCTAGCCCCCTCAAAGTCAGCATCATGCGAACCGTCCGCCCCCTTGCCCTGCTCTCCCTCCTAGGCTGCGCCCTCCTCCCCGAGGGTCCGCTCCTCGCCAACGGCGACACCCCGGCTTCCACCAAGGCCGCGGCTCCGACCTCGGCCAAGATCGCCGCCCCGGTGAGCGCCCACGGCACCAACGTCTTCAGCCTGCTCCCCCGCTCCTTCCAGGACAATCCACGCACGGACCTGTCCGTGATCTGCGAAATGACCGACGAGGGGCGCAAGCGGCCCGTGGTCACCGCCGACTTCCCCGCCACCTACCTCGCCCATGATGCGGGCTTCCTCGAGGCCGGCGAGGTCGACAGCGTGCGCAAGCCCGACCAGGCCGCGCTGATCAAGACCCTGGAACGGGCACTTGCCCAGAATGGCTACAAACCCGTGGCGGAAGGCGGCAGGCCCGATTACGCGCTCATCTACCACTGGGGCACCCACCGCCGCAACACCCAGGACGAATTCCTCGACGAACTGATCGGCCGGGCCCTCCTGGTCGGAGGCCGGAAGTTTGCCCAGGAACTCCGGGATGTCCTCGTCGAACAGGCCGAATTCTACCGCATGACGCCCCAGGAGGCGCGCAGCGGCATGCCCAACATGGCCACGGAACAGATGGCACAGGCCATCGGCACCAACAGCATCGACCCCGGGCTGAGTTCCGCAGCGGGCACCAACCCCATTAACTCCGCCATGGGCCTTCTCAACGTGCTTTCCCCGCTGGAAAAGTACAAGCGGAAGGACCCGCGCAACGAGTTCCTCGTCGAGCAGACCCTCGGAAGCATCTACTTCGTCGTGATCACAGCCATCGATCCCGTCCTCGCCGCCCAAGGCAGGAAGGTGGTGCTCTGGCGGGCCCGCATGAGCGTTGACTCGAACGGCCTTGCCCTGAGCGACGCCCTTCCCGCCATGCTCAGCCACAGTTCGCCCTTCCTGGGGCGCGACATGGATGCCGCGGCCACGATGACGCCCAAGCTGTTGCGCGGCAAGGACAAGATCTCCATCGGCGAAGCGACCGTCGTGGAGGACGAAAAGGCCTCCAAGGAGAAAAAGAAAAAGTAGGCGCCTCCGATACTTACGGACACATTGGTGCGTCTCAGCGAGGGTCATCGCAAAATTTTCATCAACAGGCCGACAGGCTTGCCCGCCACCGGCCTCCGGCAAGGCGGTTGCCCTCTCCCCCCCCCCTCACACCGCCCGCCCCTCCCCTCCCAGCACCATGAAACCACAGCGCCTTTCCCTGCTGCTCGCCCTCCTCGGAGCGAGCTCCTGCCTTCCCGGTCTGTCCGCGGCGGACGCCACCAAGGCACCCGCCACCCCCGCACCCAGCGCCAAGATCGCCGCGCCCTCCAGCGCCAAGATCAAGGACCCGGTCAACGCCGCGGGCGGCTTCGTGTTCACCCTCTTCCCCAAGTCAGCGCAGAAAAACCCCAAAACCGACCTCTCCGCCATCTGCGAGATGACCGACGAAGGGCGCAAACGCCCGGTCGCCACCCCGGAAACCCCCGCCACCTACATTTCCAACGACGCCGGCTTCGTGGAGGCGGGCGACACCGAGGGCGCCCGCATGCCCGACAAGGCCGCCCTCCAGAAAACCCTCGAGCGCGCCCTCTCGAAAAACGGCTTCCACCCCGTCGCCGAGGGCGGAACGCCCGATTACGCACTCATCTTCCACTGGGGCACCCACACCAAGAATCCCGAGAACGACACCCTGGCCGACATCCTCTCGCGCGCCATGCTGGTGGGCGGCAGGAAATTCGCCGGCGAGCTCAAGGAGGTCCTCCTCGAGCAGTCGAAGAACTATGTCGCCGACCTCGAGATGGGTGAGGACGGCATCGCCCGCAACAAGGCCGTCGACCTCGCCAAGGAACAGCTCCAGAAGGCCATCCCCAAGAACAACTCCGTCGACGAGGGCCTGACCTCGGCGACCGGCACCAGCGTGGGCTCCTCGATCAACGACATGGTCGACTCCATGACCCCGCTCGAGCGCTACAAGAGGAGCGATCCCCGCAGGGAATTCCTCGTCGACCAGACCCTGGGCAGCATCTACTTCGTCGTCATCACCGCCCTGGATCCCGTGGCCGCTGCCAAGGGGAAGAAGGTCCTGCTCTGGCGCGCACGCATGAGCGTCGAGGCCACGGGACTTTCCCTGGCCGACGCCCTGCCCTCCATGATCTCCAACAGCGCCACCTTCCTGGGACGCGACATGGACGAGGTCGCCACCATGACCCCCAACCTCATCCGCGGAAAGGAAAGCGTGGACATCGGGGAGAGCACGGTGGTCGAGGAGGGCAAGCCCGCCAAGACCGGCGAGAAGAAGTAACCACTTCCTGGATACAGGAAGGCCCGCCTCCCTCGCCGGGGTGCGGGCCTTTTTCCTGCCCCGTCGCGTGCATGCGGGGGGCGGGCTGCCGCACGGGGCGGCAGTGGCGACTGCTCACTCGAAGCGCAGCGCCTCGATCGGATCGAGGGAGGCGGCCTTCATGGCCGGATAGAAGCCGAAGCCCACGCCGATGGAGGCGCAGACGCCCAGGCCGATGCCTACCCAGTTCCAGGGGATCACGAGGGTGGCGCTCAGCATGAGGCCGAAGAGGTTTCCGCAGAGCACCCCCAGCACGATGCCCAGCATTCCGCCCGCCAACG
>JAHFTI010000203.1 GCA_023265535.1 Opitutaceae bacterium | reverse complement strand
GCCCCTCCGGCAACAGCGCCGAGGACCTCGAAATTCGCAGCAAACACTGGCGCGACGGCCTCGTGAGCCTCACCGCCTTCCTGAGCGAACCTTCCATCGACATGGGGTCCGTGCACTCCCTGGCACTGGACTTCGTCCGCCAGGGCTTCGGCGCGCCCGAAGCCCTGGTCCTCCGCATGGATGCCGACCAGCGCAGCTTCATCGCCACCAATGGCGTGGGTCCTGTCTTCAAGCGCATCCGCGGCGACCGCGCCGTGCGCAAGGACGAGCGCACCGTCTTCGGCATCGCGATGAGCCGCCGCGAGAATGTCGTCATCCACAACACCAGCGACCCCAAGATCCTCCCCTACCTTCCCGCCTGGTGTTCCGCCGTCGGTGGCTGGGGCGCCTTTGTCGCCATCCCGATCTGCGAGCAAAACAGCTGCTTCTCCCTCATGATCGTCGCCTGGCCGCAGCCCTGCCAGATCGTCATCAGCCCGGACAACGCCAAGCTGCTGCGCTCCCTGCTGACCACGGTCGGGGCCGCCCGACGCCTCTCGCAGGGCTAGGCTCCAGCGCCCCCACCGCGCCCTGCGCTCCATCCTCACGCTGCACCGCCTCCCCAGGCCCTCCCATGTTCCCTCACTGGCGCCTCTCGCACGCACGCGGCTACCTGATCCTGGGCCTGATCGACGAGGCTGCCGATCAACTCGCCCAACTTCCCGACGAATGGCTCGACAAGGACGTCACCCTCGCCCTGCGCGCCGCCATCCTACAGGAACAGCGCGACTGGCTCCAACTCCAGGCCCTTGCCTCCGATCTCGCACGCCGCATGCCAGGCACGGCCGAATGGTGGATCATGTGGGCCTACGCCACGCGCCGCGCCGAGTCGCTCCCGGCAGCCCAGGCGATCCTGCGCGAGGCGGAACTCCAGCACCCCACCGAGGCCACCATCCAGTTCAACCTGGCCTGCTACGCCTGCCAGCTGGGCGACCTTGAGGGCGCACGCCAGCGACTGGCCCGCGCCATCAGCCTCGACAAGTCCTTCGCCACTTCCGCACTGAGCGACCCCGACCTGGCCCCCCTGCGGGACACGGGCTGGAAACCCTGAACAAAGAAGCGCCCGCCACGCCGCTTCTCGCTCGACCCCGCCGCGCGCACAAACAGAGTGGTCGCTTCGTCCATGCCCCTGCTTCTCCGACTGCTTCGTCGCCGCCCCCTCCTCGCCCTGTTCGTGGTCCTCCTTGGACTGATGGGGTGCAGCGCAAGTGAGCCACGCCGGCCGGCCAGCTCGTCGTCCCTGTCGAAGCCCCTCGTGATGCCTCAGATCCGTCTCGATGACGGCCCCGCCTCCGTCCAAGGTCCCCTCTCCGCACCGACCGCTCCCGCTGCCCCGGGCAACCCGACAACACCCAATTCCCAGGTCTCCCCGGCCAACTCCGGCCCCACCCTCACCGTACCCAACGGCCGTCCGACTTCCAACGGCAACGCAGCCGGCAAGCTGCCCACGGGCAATGGGGCCCAGGTCATGCTCGGCATCGATGTGCTGGAGCAGCAGGGCTTCGAGGTGCTCAAGGGCAAGCGCGTCGGCCTGCTCACCCACCCGGCCGGCGTGAACCGCCACGGCGAAAGCACCGTCTCCGTCCTGCGCCGCGCCCCGGGCATCAGGCTCGTGGCGCTCTACTCCGTCGAGCATGGCATCTATGGCGACCTGCCTGCCGAAAAGCCCTATCCCGACCGCGTCGACCCCAAGACGGGCCTGATGGTCTACTCCCTCTACAACGGAAAGAAGGAAGGCCGCTGGGTCTCCCCCCAGCAGCTCGCCGCGGTCGATGTCATGGTGATCGACCTGCAGGACATCGGGAGCCGCAGCTACACCTACATCAGCGCCATGCGCTACACGCTCGAGGGCTGCTTCAAGGCGGGCAAGGAGGTCGTGGTGCTCGACCGTCCCAACCCCCTCGGCGGCCTGAAGGTGGACGGCCCCCTGCTCGAGCAGGAATGGATGAGCTACGTGGGCGCCTTCCGCATCCCCTACGTGCACGGCCTCACGATCGGCGAGCTCGCGAAGATGGCCAAGGAGGCTCCCGGCGTGCTGGAGATCCCGGACAAGGTGCGCGAGAAGGGCCGCCTCACGGTGATCCCGATGCGCGGCTGGAAACGCTCCATGCGCTGGCCCGACACCGGCCTCAAGTGGGTCCCCACCTCGCCCATGATCCAGGACTACTCCGCGGTGATGGGCTATGCCATGACCGGGCTCGGCACCTACCTGGGCGGCTTCCGCCATGGCGTGGGCGACCAGCACGCCTTCCGCGGCATCTACCACAAGACCATGCAGAGCGACTTCGTGGAGAGGGAGCTCAGCTCCTTCCGCATTCCAGGGCTGCGCTTCCAGAAGATCAGCGTGCCGGGGCGCGACGGGAAACCCGCCACGGGCATCTTCATCGAGATCATCGACTGGGACGACTGGCGCCCCACCGAGCTCAGCTTCTATCTCATGAAGCTCGCGTGCAAATACGAGAAGGCGAACCCCTTCCTCGCGACCCCGCAGGGCCAGGTCAACGGCTTCCTCCGCCACATGGGCAACACCGCCTTCTACGAGGCGCTGCGGCGCGAGGGCGCCCGCGTGGACGTGGACTCCTATATCCGCGACTGGCAGGGAAAGTGCCGCATCTACCAGACCGCCTCGCGCAAGTACTGGCTCTATTACTGAGCCCGGGCCCAGGCCGCCCTCCACCGATGCCCCGCGAGGCCCGCGCTAGGCGGCACCGACGAGCCTGAAGCAGGTGATCTCGGGACGCACGTTGAAGCGCACCTTCATCAGGTGACCCAGCCCGCGGTTGATGTAGAGGCTGCGGCCGCCCTCCAGGGCGAAGGCGCCCGCCGTGTAGCGCCGGTTCACCACGGGCAGCAGGGGCGGCGGCAGGAAGGGCGGCTTGCACTGCCCGCCGTGCGTGTGCCCGCTGAGGATCCAGCCCGCATAGGAGCCCCAGCCGGGGAGGTCGGCGCCGTCGGGATTGTGCAGGAGCACGAGCGCCGGGGCGTTCGTATCCAACTTACGGATACTCTCGACGACCCTGCAGCGCCGGGCCCACAGGTCGTCGAGGCCGAGCACCTGGAGGCCCGCGACGGAGCCGACTGCGTTGCGCAGCATGGGCGCGCCCGCGTCGGCCAGGGCGGCGGCGAGCCGGTCCGCCTGGTCGGGGTAGTTCCACATGTGCCCGTAGTCGTGGTTGCCGGGAACGGAGAAGGTGGCGAGGCGGCCGAGCGCGAGCGAGCCGAGCACGCGCCGCAGCAGGTCGGGCGGCGTGCCGGTGGCGTTGGTGAGGTCGCCCGTGTACACGACGATGTCGGGGGCGAGGCGGCGCGCCGCCTCGAGGCAGGCGAGCAGGTGCTCCGCCCCGACCTCGTGGCTCACGTGCAGGTCGCTCATCTGGACCAGGCGCGCGCCCCCGAGCGCCGCGGGCAGCCCGCGCACGGGCATATCCAGATAATGGATACGGAACCAGCGCGGCTCCACCCAGTGCGCGTAGGCGGCGAGGCCGCCCCCTCCCGCGGCGAGCGCGCCGCAGGCCGCCAGGAAACGCCGTCGGGTGAGCGCGCCCATCAGAAGTGCAGGCGCGGGTTGCGGTGGCCGCAGGCGGGGCATTCCGCCTGCTCCGTGCCCTTTTGGGCGCTGTAAAGGTGGTCGCAGCGCACGCAGTGGAAGGTGCTGCGCCTGCGCTGTCCCTCAAAGAGCCGATGGTCGCGCCGGTCGTAGTACATCCACAGCGCCAGGAAGAACAGCCCCGCGAACACGCAGAGGAGGACCGAGGCTGTGGTGATGGAAATCATGGGCGGGACGGGCGCGCACGCGCGCCATCCAAGGAATCATCAGGGAGCGAGCGCGGCGCAAGCATAAGGGGTCACATCTATACACTTTACACGCAACCGGGCGCGCCCGGTTGCGTGTAAAGTGTATAGATGTGACCCCGGCAAAAGCCCCGGCAAAAGCCCAAAAAAAGGACGCACCGCTTGTGGCGGTGCGTCCTTGAAAGGGAGGAATTCCTCGACCGGGGGCCTTAGGCCTTGGTCTCGGTCTTCTTGGCCTTGCTGTAGCCGACGTCGTCTGCCTTCACGAACTCGATGAGGGCGGACTCGGAGGCATCACCGATGCGGCGATCCGACAGCTTGTAGATGCGGGTGTAACCACCGGCGCGGTTGGCGAATTCCTTGTACTTCTCGTTGAAGAGAAGGGCAATGGCGTCCTTGTCGCGGACATCGCGGAGGGCAAGACGACGAAGATGGACGGCGTCCTTCTTCTCGGTGGCGGCAGCCGCCTTCTTGGCCTTCGTGATGATCTTCTCGATGAAGGGACGCAGGGCCTTGGCCTTCGTCAGCGTGGTCTCGATGCGACCGGAGTTGATGAGGCCAACGGCGAGGTTGGACAGCATCGCGGCGCGGTGCTCGCGGGTGACGCCTAGGGAGGCGCGTTGATCGTGGTGACGCATTGTATTATTTTCCGGTTATGGTAACCGCGGAGTCCTCCGCCGTGGCCGCGCCCGTGGGTGTCACGGGTGCGGCGCAGGTACGGAAGGCCCCGTCAGAGTGTATTAGGCTTCTTTTTTGTTCTCGAGGAGACGCTCGTCGAACTTCATGCCCAGTGACAGGCCGAGGGCTTCGAGCTTCTCCTTGATTTCATTGAGCGACTTCTTGCCGAAGTTGCGGTACTTGAGCATTTCCTGCTCGGTCTTCATCGCCAGCTCGCCAACGGTCGTGATGTTGGCGTTGTTCAGGCAGTTGGCGGCGCGGACCGAAAGCTCGATCTCGTTCACCGACATGTTCAGGAGCTTGCGGAGCTTGTTCTCCTCCTCGGAGACGGCGCTCTGCTGGTTCTCGAACTCGTACTGCTCGTTGCTGACGCGATCGAAGACATCGAGGTGATGCTTCAGGATCGAGCCGGACTGCTTGAGGGCGTCATCAGGAGTGATGCGGCCGTCGGTCCAGATTTCGAGGTTCAGCTTGTCGTAGTCGGTGATCTGTCCGACGCGGGTGTTTTCCACCGCGTACTTGACGAGCTTCACAGGGGAGAAGAGCGAGTCGATGGCGATGACGCCAATGGCCTGGTCTTCCTTCTTGTTGAGCTCGCCCGGGCAGTAGCCGCGGCCCGTCTTGATCTCGATCTCGGCCTCGAAGGTGCGCTTCGTGTCGAGGGTGCAGATGACCTGCTCGGGATTGACGATGGTGATGGCGGCATCGGCTTGGATGTCGGCAGCCGTCACTGGGCCTTGGCGGCCGCTCACCTTGATCTGGAGGGTGAGGGGATCGCGCTTCTGGGAGACAATGAGAACCTTCTTGAGATTGAGGACGATGTCGGTGACATCCTCCACCACCCCATCAATGCTCTGGAACTCGTGCTGCACGCCCTCGATCTTGATCGAGGAAATGGCGGCACCTTCGATGGAGCTAAGGAGCACACGACGAAGGGAGTTGCCAATGGTGTGTCCATAACCGGCCTCGAAAGGCTCGGCGATGAATTTGGCGTAGGTCGGCGTTGCGCCTTCCTCGACCTTGGTGAGCTTGCTGGGGAGTTCGAACTTACCGAGACGTTTGGGCATGGCTGATTGAGGTTGGTGGTTGCTCGAACAAACGGTAAATCCGTTACATGCGCGAGTAGAATTCCACGATCAACTGTTCGTTGACGCCGGGATCCATCTCGTCGCGGTTGGGAAGGCGGTTGACAACGGCCTTGAACTGGTCGGCCTGGAGGGTGAGCCAGCCGGGCACGTTGCGTGCGCGGGACTCTTCCATGTTGCGGGCGGCCAGCTGGCGGGAAGCGGAGCTGTTCTTCACCTCGATCTCGTCGCCGGCGACCACGGTGTAGCTGCTGATGTCGACCTTGCGGCCGTTCACGCGGATGTGACCATGGTTGACGAGCTGACGGGCGGCAACGCGGCTCTTGGCGAAGCCAAGAAGGTAGACCACGCTGTCGAGGCGGGTCTCGAGGAGCTGCAGGAAGCGCTCACCGGTGACGCCGCGCTCGCCCTTGGCGACCGCGAAGATCTTGCGGAACTGACGCTCCAGAAGACCATAGATGAAACGAAGCTTCTGCTTCTCGGCGAGACCGACGCCGAATTCGGAGACCTTGCGGCGCATCTTCGGGCCGTGCTGGCCGGGAGGGAAGTTGCGGCGCTCAAGGGCCTTCTGCGAACCAATGATGAACTGGCCGAACCGGCGGGAGACGCGGGTTTTGGGACCTGTATAACGAGCCATTTTTTAAAAAGGTTGAAGTGTTGGAAGGATGCTGTGTTCGCAGCGGATTAGACGCGGCGGCGCTTGCGGGCGCGGCAGCCATTGTGCGGGACGGGCGTCACGTCGATGATCGAGCTGATCTCCAGGCCGATGGCCTGCAGGGCGCGGATGGCGCTGTCACGGCCGAGGCCGGGACCGGAAACACGGATGACGATATCCTTCAGACCGTGGGACATCGCATTGCGGGCGGCGTCCTGGGCGACGACCTGAGCGGCGTAGGCCGTGGACTTGCGGGAACCGCGGAAGCCACACTTGCCGGCGCTGGCCCAGGCGATGACCTGGCCCTTCTGGTCGGTGATGGAAACGATCGTGTTGTTGAACGAGGCGAGCACGTTGACGACACCGGAGGTGACGTTCTTCGAACCCTTGGCCTTGCGGACCTTGATCTCACCGAGCTCCTCCTTCAGGAGCTCCTCGGCGGTGGGCTGGCGGGCGACACCACCCACGAGCTCAACCGGCTTGGCGGGAGCAGCAGGAGCGGCAGCCTCGGCGGCGGCGCCTTCGGCCTTGGGGGCCTTGGCAGCCTTGGCGGGCTTTTCAGCAGCAGGAGCCTTGGTCTCGACAGCGGGAGCGGCGGCGGCGACGGCTTCCTTCTTGGGAGCCTTGTCTTTCTTGGGAGCGGACTTCTCTTCGGCCATGGTAGTAATTGGTTATTCTGCGGCTTTGGTGACACCCACGGTCTTGCGGGGGCCCTTGCGGGTGCGGGCGTTGGTGCTCGTGCGCTGGCCGCGGACGGGCAGGCTCTTGCGGTGGCGGGAGCCACGGTAGCTGTTGATGGCCTGGAGGCGCTTCAGGTTACCGGCGATCTCACGGCGAAGGTCGCCTTCGACGACCCACTTGTGCTCCGTGATCACGTGGAGGATCTTGTTGAGCTGCTCCTCAGACAGGTCCTGGGCGCGCAGGTCGGGGCTGATGCCAGCCTCCGCAATGATTTGGTCGGCGCGCTGAGGTCCGATTCCATAGATATAGCGGAGAGAGAAGGAGACCTTCTTCTTCGCGGGGATTTCTACACCGAGTAGACGAGGCATATGATGAAAGGTGTAATGTTTAGGTTGAAAAGTGA
>JAHFTI010000202.1:5357-7341 GCA_023265535.1 Opitutaceae bacterium | reverse complement strand
TGACATGGGCGTGAAAATGGGGGGGGGGGAATTGGGCCGGGTTCGCGGTCCGGCATCAGGCAGGGGCAGGAGAACACCATCCCAGCATGCGTGACCGCAAACAAAACCCCCATAATTCTAATTATAGCGCTTAGGGGGCGTCGTGATTCTAATATTAGATCAGCCTGCCATTTGCGCCGATGCCCGTTCAGGCTCCTGTTTTCCCCATGGCTTTCCCGTCCCTCCAGCGCCGCCTCGGCACCGCCTGCCCCGCCTTCCCGCCCCTGCTGCTTCCCTGCCTCCTCCTGCTCGGCCTGCTGCTGCTCCCGCGGCCCGCCCTGGCCCTCGGCGAGGCCCCGCGCGTCAGCTTCGACCCCGTCCCCGGCGCCCTCCTTCTCGCCGACGAAAGCGCCCCCCTTTCCCTGCAGGTCGCCCCCGGGGACTTCCCCGGCGTGCAACGCGCCGCCCGCGACCTCGTCGACGACTTCGCCCGCGTCCTGCGCCCCTCCACCCTGCGCGTCACCGACAGCCTCGGCTCCACCACGAGCGGCGAGCCACCCTCCTCCGCCCCCGCCACGATCCTCGTCGGCACCCTGGGCCGCAGCCCCCTCATCGACGCCCTCGCCGCCTCCGGCCGCATCGACGCCGCCTCCATCCGCGGCAAATGGGAGGCCCACCTGGCCCAGGTCGTCGACAACCCCGCCCCCGGCATCGCCCGCGCCCTCGTGATCGCGGGCAGCGACAAGCGCGGCACCATCTACGGCCTCTACGGCCTCTCGGAGCAGATCGGCGTCTCACCCTGGCACTGGTGGGCCGACGTTCCCGTCACCCGGCGCAAGGCCGTGTACGCGCTGCCCGCGGCCCACGTGGACGCCGGTCCCGTCGTGCGTTACCGCGGCATTTTCCTCAATGACGAGGCCCCCGCCCTCAGCGGCTGGACCCAGGAGAAGTTCGGCGGCATGAACTCCAGGTTCTACGCCAAGGTCTTCGAGCTCATCCTGCGCCTGCGCGGCAACTACCTCTGGCCCGCCATGTGGAACAACGCCTTCAACGAGGACGACCCGCTCAACCCCGTCCTCGCCGACGAATACGGCATCGTCATGGGCACCTCCCACCACGAGCCCATGGTGCGCTCCCAGCAGGAATGGAAGCGCCACGGCTCGGGCCACTGGGACTACAACACCAACTCCGCCGTCCTCGCCGACTTCTGGGCCAAGGGCATACGCCGCAACAGGGACCTCGAGAGCCTCGTCACCCTCGGCATGCGCGGCGACGGCGACGAACCCATGTCCGAGGAAAGCAATGTCGCCCTGCTCCAGCGCATCGTGAAGGACCAGCGCGAGATCCTCGTGCGCGAGACCGGAAAGCCCCTCTCCGGGATCCCCCAGCTCTGGGCCCTCTACAAGGAGGTGCAGGAGTACTACGAGAAGGGCATGCGCGTGCCCGACGACGTCACCCTGCTCTGGTGCGACGACAACTGGGGGAACATACGCCGCCTGCCCACGCCCGAGGAGCGAGGCCGCCCCGGAGGCGCGGGCGTGTATTACCATTTCGACTACGTCGGCGGCCCCCGAAACTACAAGTGGATCAGCACGGTCCAGATCTCCAAGACCTGGGAGCAGATGCACCTCGCCTGGAGGCACGGCGCCGACCGCATCTGGATCGTCAACGTGGGCGACCTCAAGCCCATGGAGCTGCCCATCGACTTCTTCCTCTCCTATGCCTGGAACCCTGCCGCCTGGCCCCTCGAACGCCTGCCCGACTACACCCGGCTCTGGGCCGCGCGCGAGTTCGGCGGCGAACTGGCCCCGGCCATCGCCGACCTCGTCGCACGCACCACGCGCCTCAACGCACGCGTGAAGCCCGAGCTGCTCTCCCCCGACACCTACAGCCTCGTGAACCACCGCGAGGCGGAACGTGTCATGGAGGAATGGATACGCCTGCGCGGTGAAAGCGACGCCCTGGCGGCACGCCTGCCCGCCTCGCACCGCGACGCCTACTTCCA
>JAHFTI010000202.1:0-5347 GCA_023265535.1 Opitutaceae bacterium | reverse complement strand
CCACGCCACACAGGGCCGCGCCACCACCAACGCGCTCGCCGCGCGCGTGCGGGAGCTCTTCGCGGAGGACGCCGCCATGACCGCGCGCTACCATTCCTTCAACGGCGGCAAATGGAACCACCTCATGTCGCAGACGCACCTGGGCTACACCTATTGGCAGCAGCCCCCGCGCAACGCCATGCCTGCCGTCACCGAGCTCCAGCTCCCCGCCTCCGGCGACCTCGGCGTGACCCTTGAGGGCACCCCGATCGCCTGGCCCGAGAACTTCGCCGAACCGGTCCTCCCCGCCCTCGAGTCCTGGACCCGCCGCCCCCGTTACCTCGAGCTCTTCTCGCGCGGCACCCTGCCCGCCTCCTTCAGCATCAGCTGCTCCCATCCCTGGCTCCAGGTCTCCGTGGCCAGCGGCCAGGCCGACCCCGAGCTGCGCATCCTCGTCACCGCCGACTGGGAGAAGGTTCCCGCCGGCAACACCCGCGCCCACCTCACCGTCAAGGGCTCCGGCATCGGCCCGGTCCGCATCGCCGTGCCCGTCGCGAACCCTGCGTATCCAAGGTTTGGTGACAAGGACGCGGGCTTTGTCGAGTCCGACGGCGCCGTCGCCATCGAGGCCGCGCACTACACGGCCGCCATCGCCGGTGAGGGCCGCTCGTGGATGACGATTCCGGGCTACGGCCGCACCCTCTCCGCCGTGTCCGCCCTGCCTGTCGAGGCCCCCTCCGTCACACCCGGCGAGGGTTCGCCCCACCTCGCCTACAGGATCCACCTCTTCACCACGGGAGAGGTCTCCCTCGAGGCCCAGCTTTCCCCCACCCTCGCCTTCCTCCCCCACCGCGGCCTGCGCTACGCGGTCTCCCTCGACGACCAGCCCCCCGTCGTCCTCGACCTCGCGAAGGACTTCAACGAAAGGGCCTGGGAAACCACGGTCAGCGAAAGCACCCGCCGCTCCGTCACCCTCCACAAGGTGGCCGCCCCCGGCACCCACACCCTCAAATTCTGGCTCGTCGACCCCGGCGTCGTCCTCCAACGCCTCGTCCTCACCACCACCAGGCGCCCCCGCCCCAGCTTCCTCGGCCCTGAGGAAACAGTCGTCGGCACCACCCCCTGACTCCTGCAAGGCCCTCCCACAAAGCGCAGGCCAAACCGTGGAACAAGAGCTGCACCTCCTGAGGCATTGCGCGTGGATTATCGCTAGCGAAGAGGCATCCTGCGAAACGCCCTGTTGGCCGCTCCGTTGGAGCCCGACTCTGGGTGCGCCGGAGGGCGCACCGGAGAGCGGCTCCAGGGATGCCTTGCGGCCTCCAGAGCGCGGAGCTGGGTGCCTCGTAGCGGCATGACCCACCCCGGCCCCCTGTTAGTCCTCAATAGCCGACCTACAGCCTGAACCGCCCGCTCGCCTGCAGCATGCCGAGCATGTACAGCAGCCCGTTGTAATAACGCCATTTGCCCGAGGGCACCGGCGCCTCCCAAAGCTCCTTCACAAACGGCCTCGCCAAGTCCGGGTCCGCCGCCAACCCCGCGACAGCCGCCATCGCCGTCAGGCCGATCGAGCTGTCCGTCGAGAGCGGCTTCCCCTCGAGGCTGAACTGGTCCACGTAGGTCGGTTTCTGCGACAGCAGGAAACGCAGCACCCGGTTGCTCTGCTCCACGTTCCAGGGGTCGTGTTTCGCGTGGGCATGATCCATCGCAACGTTCGCGAGCACACGCCACGCATCAAAGCGGAAATCCTCGCGCCCGCCTCCGAAGCGGGGTCGGCCATCAAACTCAGCATACTCCGGCATCAGCCCTGTCACCGGATGGGCCGCACGCTTGAAAAACGCGCGGCTCTCCACCGCCACCTCGCGCCAGAACTGCTGGTCACGCGCGGCCTCACGCGCCCATTGCTCATAGAAGGCGGGCAGGTGATAGGAGGGATCGGTGAACTGGCTGGCGCCGGGCGAGGGCGAAAACACCACCTGCTTGTGGTTTCGGTCAAAGCTGCTGCGCACCTCGCCGCTCCCCGTGGGCTTGGCCATGATGGCATCCAGGATGGCCTGTGCATCGGCCCTGTAGTTGATTTTCCCCGACACATCGCCCCAGGTGCGCGAGGCCAGGAAAAGCGCCGTGACGAACCATTCCTCGCCGTCGGGGGCCTGCCCCGGGTCGATCTGGCTGCCGTCGGGCCTGCACTGCCAGGCGAAGTACCCGCTCCGCGGACCGCTTGTGTGGAGCATGTGCCGTTTTGCCCAGGTCCAGAGCCGGTCAAACTCCTCGCGCTTGCCGAGTTGCACGGCGATCATCATGCCGTACGACATGCCCTCGGACCGCACGTCCACATTGCCGGTGTCCAGGATATAGGCACTGTCCCCGCCCACCGGGTAATAGACGCGCTGCGTCGCATCATCGCCATGGAAAAGCTGCTGGAAGGTGGCGGCGATACGCGCATCCACCTCGGCGCTGCTGCGGCCCAGCAGCTCGGCGAACAGGTCGCGCGACACCTGGGCCTGGGCAGGGGCGACCTGCGAGGCCGGCAACACAGCCACGGGCGCGGGCGTGGCCATCTGCGAACAGGCCGTGCTCAGGAGGCCGAAACTGAGGGCGGACAAGAGGACAAGGGGGGACCGGCAGGCACGGGGGGATGACATGACAAAACCATTCCCCACCAGGACCGCTCCTGCAACCCGAAGCCCATTCTAACTATGAACCAGCCATCAGGCCCCGGGCGCCCCCCCGTTTTTACTTGTTGTCGCCCCCCATACGGCTACCAAAGCAAACCATGATCTATCTGCTCGGTGGCACGGGTTACGTTGGCCAGGCCTACCAGGCCCTGCTCACGCGCAAGGGCCTCCCCTTTCGCAACCTCTCCCGCGCCGAGCTCGATTACTCCGATCCCAGGCTGCTCGCCGAGGCCCTTCGCCGCGACCGCCCTGAGCTCCTCATCAATTCCGCCGGCTTCACCGGCAAGCCCAACGTCGACGCCTGCGAGCTCCAGCGCGCCGAATGCCTCTTTGGCAACGCGGTCCTCCCCGGCCTCATCGCCAAGGCCTGCGAGGAAACGGGCACCCCCTGGGGCCATGTGTCGAGCGGTTGCATCTACACCGGCTCCCGCCCCGACGGCGCCGGCTTCACCGAGGAGGACCGCCCCAACTTCACCTTCCGCCAGGACAATTGCTCCTTCTACTCCGGCACCAAGGCCCTCGGCGAGGAGGTGCTCGCCGGACGCCCCCACCACTACGTCTGGCGCCTGCGCATCCCCTTCGACAACGTCGACAACCCGCGCAACTACCTCTCCAAGCTGATGCGCTACGACACCCTGTTGGAGGCCACCAACTCGGTTTCCCAGCTCGACGAGTTCTGCGCCGCCACCTTCGCCTGCTGGGAGAAGCGCATCCCCTTCGGCACCTACAACGTCACCAACCCCGGACAGGTCACCACCCGCGAGGTGGTCGAGCTCATCCTCGAGAGCGGCGTCTGCAGGAAGGACTTCAAGTTCTTCGCCAGCGAGCAGGCCTTCATGCAGCTCGCCGCCAAGACCCCGCGCTCCAACTGCACCATGGACCCCTCCAAGCTCCTGCGCGCAGGCATCAGCCTCACCCCCGTCCGCGAAGCCATCCGCCAGGCCCTCCGCACCTGGAAAAAACAAGCGCATTCATGAACATCCTCGTCACAGGCGGCTGCGGCTTCATCGGCTCCAATTTCATCCGCTACCTGCTCGGCGCCACCGACCGCCCCGCGCCCGCCGCCCCTGGGCTGCGCCTCGTCAACCTCGACGCGCTCACCTACGCCGGCAACCCGGCCAACCTGGCCGACCTGTATCAGGATTCCCGCTACACCTTTGTGCAGGGCGACATCGGCGACGAGGCGCTCGTCGCCCGCCTGCTCTCGGAGCACGCCATCGACGCCGTGCTCAATTTCGCCGCCGAGTCCCACGTCGACCGCTCGATCGACTCCCCCGAGCCCTTCATCCAGACCAACGTCGTCGGCACCCTGCGCCTGCTCAACGCCACGCGCCGCCACTGGCTCTCGCTCCCCTCCGACCGCAAGGCAGCCTTCCGCTTCCTCCACGTCTCGACCGACGAGGTGTACGGCACGCTCTCCCCCACGGACCCGGCCTTCACCGAGGAAACCCCCTTCGCGCCGAACTCACCCTACGCCGCCTCGAAGGCCTCCAGCGACCACCTGGTGCGCTCCTTCCAGCACACCTACGGCCTGCCCACGCTGACCACCAATTGCTCGAACAACTACGGGCCCCTGCAGTTTCCGGAGAAGCTCATCCCCCTCGTCACCCTCAACGCCCTCGAGGGCAAGCCGCTCCCCATCTACGGCGACGGCCTGCAGGTGCGCGACTGGCTCTACGTGCTCGACCATTGCGAGGCCCTCTGGACAGTGCTCCGCCAGGGCCGCATCGGCGAGACCTACAATGTGGGCGGCCTCAACGAGAAACCCAACCTTGAGCTGGTGCGCACCCTCTGCGCCATCCTGGACAATCTCGCCCCGCGCGCCGATGGCCAGCCCTACGCCAGCCAGATCACCTTCGTCGCGGACCGCCCCGGCCACGATCGCCGCTACGCCATCGACTGCGAGAAGCTCCGCACCGAGCTCGGCTGGTCCCCCCGCGAAACCTTCGAGACCGGCCTGCACAAGACCATCTCCTGGTACCTCGCCAACCGCTCCTGGACCGCCGCCATCACCGCCGCCAAGTACGCCCGCCAGCGCCTTGGCACCCAATCCTGAGTCGCTGGTTGCGGCCATCGCATGGTGGACCGCAACTGTACGAGGAACAAGGAGGGTCCCTGCCCGCTCTCTTCTTGGCCGCGAGCAGCCTGGCTCCCGACTCCGCCCCCCCTTCCCGGCGCAGCGCAGGGACACCCAGCCTGTCGAACTGGACCAAGTAGGTGCTCGCCAGCAGGCTTCCAAATCCTGATCCTGTCCCCGCTTCCCCCTCTCGTTTTCCGCTCCTCAATTCCCGTTTCCTCCCCATGTCCCGCAAAGGCATCATTCTAGCCGGTGGCTCGGGCACCCGCCTCTACCCGCTCACCATCGCCATCAGCAAGCAGCTCATGCCGATCTACGACAAGCCGATGATCTATTATCCGCTGTCGGTGCTCATGCTCGCGGGCATACGGGAAATCCTGGTCATCTCCACCCCGACCGACCTCCCCCTCTTCCGCCGCCTTCTCGGCGACGGTTCGCAGTTCGGCATCCGCCTCGAGTACGCCGAACAGCCCCGCCCCGAGGGGCTCGCCCAGGCCTTCCACATCGGTGCCGACTTCGTGGGGGACGCACCCTCCGCGCTCGTGCTCGGGGACAACCTCTTTTACGGCGCCGACTTCGGCGCAGCCCTGGCCACGGCCGACGCACGCACCGGGGG
>JAHFTI010000201.1 GCA_023265535.1 Opitutaceae bacterium | reverse complement strand
TCCGCCAGGGTGAGTCCTGTATCGCCGCCTTGGTCGTTGATGATGCAGGTGTTGAGTCCGCTGAGTGTGCCCAGGATCGCAGCATCGGTGGAAGCGGACAACAGGGGCAGCCCGGTGAAGCTCGACGTGGCCTGCAGCAGTTCGTTGCTGGAGACCCAGTTGTCGTTTTCCCCAATCTGAACCTGTGCGTCATTGAAGAGCTTGAGTGCCGGATTGGTGAGGGCATGAACACCGACCAGTGGCTGCAGGGTGGGGCCCAGTCCGCGGATGAGCAGGGGCTTCGGCTGGCTGCCATGCTTGACGACAAAGCCTATGGTGAAGGTGCCTGCGGAGGTCGGAATCACGCCGCGTGCGGAGAGGTTCACGATGCGCCCGGGATTTGCGGTCAGGACCTGGATCGTGACGGGGTTTGAGAACGTGGAGCCCGTCGGGGAGCTCACCACCACCGCGTAGATGCCTGCATCGGATGATTGGGGGGAGGCAAGGGAGTAGCTGGGGAGCGTCGCCCCGATGATGGCCTGTCCGTCCTTGAACCACTGGTAGCTCAGGTCGCTGCCGCTGGCCGTGGTGCCCAGCGTGAAGACACGGCCCAGGAAGGCGGGGAAGGGGTCGGGTTGTGCTGTGATGACCGGGGTGTTGATGCGTGCGCGACCGCTGCGTGCAGCATCCGCCGCCCGCTGCGGCCAGGAGGAAGCGGCGGTGCCCTCGGTCGGAAGCTCAAAGGCGTAGAGTTTCCTGTCGTTGCTGCCGACATAGAGGCGGGAACCTGCGATCACGGGGGAGCTGCGCAGCCAGCCGCCCGTCGAATAGGCCCTGGCGGAGCCTCCGCCGGGTGCGACCGCCCAGAGGCGCTTGTCATAGGAGCCCACATACACGGTGCCATCGGCCGCCACCGCCGGCGAGGAGGCCCTCACTTCGCTGCCGAGAGGGTAGGTCCATCTGACGGTGCCGTCGGTGCCGTCGAGGGCATACAGCTTGGCATCGTAGGCGGCGAAATGGACGGTGCCGTCGGCTGCGATCGCAGGGGAGGAGGTGATGGCCGCGCCGATGTTGCGGTACCAGACCTGTGCCCCTGCCGTGCTGAGCTTGTAGACGCCTCCCGCAGTGGTGGCGAAGAGCACCCCTCCATCGGCTGCGATCGCGGGGGTGGTGAAGATGGCCCCGTCGGCCGCGAAGCTCCAGCGCCGCGTCCCCGTCGTGCCATTGACCGCATGCAGGGTGCCGTCGCCGTCGCCCACGTAGAGGGTCCCATCGCTGCCGATCGAGGGGGCACCGTAGCTGTCGGTGGCCTGGGTGTTGTAGCTCCAGAGCACCGTGCCGGTGTCACCGGAAAGTGAATACAGGATGCCGTTGTTGGACTTGATGGCCACGGCGCCGGAGGCGGCGATGGCGGGGGCGTTGTTGATGGTCCCGCCCGGGGCCAGGGTCCATTTGACGGTGCCGTCGGGCCTCAGGGAAGTCACGTTGCCGAGGCTGTCGGGGAAGAGGACGCTGCCATCCGGGGCCACGGCGATTCCCGAGGAGTCCATGCCGTAGCTCAGGGTGTGGGTCCAGCGCGTGGTGCCGTCGGAATTCAGGGCGATGAGCGTGTCCTTTCCGTCTGCGCAGTAGACCACGCCTCCGGGGCCCACGGCCGGGGCGTTGGTGATGACGTCGCCCATGGGCACGTGCCAGAGGTTGTCGACCAGGGAGAGCGTGAAGGGGCCGGAGCTGTCGGAGCTCTGGCTGTTCACGCAGAGCAGGTAGGTCTGCCCCTCCGTGGCGTTGAAACGCAGGGACGGGGAGGCGGTGTCGGAACTGAAGCTGGCCAGTTCCGTGAGCGAGGTCAGGCTGGAGCCGGTGTAGACCGCCAGCAGAGGCTTGAAGGCGCTGGTGAAGGCGGCGAACTCGTAGCTTCTCGTGGCGGGCGCGGTCCAGCGGTACCAGAGGGATTTGCCCGTGCTGAGGCCCGCTATGGAAGGCTCGTTCGGCTCGCGCGAGGCGATGCTGTTGGTGTCCTCCGCCAGGGGGCTCAGTCCGGTCAGGACCCGTGCGGAGGAGAAATTGTCGTGTGCGGGCACCGAGCCCAGGCTCATCAGCAGGAGCCCGCTGCCGCCCGTCTTGGAGCCCACAAGGATGCGGTAGCTTGTGCCGGCCACGGCGCTGAAACTGAGCCTGCTCGTGACTCCCGAGGAGTTGTCATTCGAGGCGACGAGGGAGAGGGAGGCCTGGGTGGCGCCGGTGTACACGCCAAGGAGCGTGTCGTAGGTGCTGCCGGCGGTGTCCACGGTCACGCTGCCGTTGGAGGAGGCCGTCCACTCGAACCAGAGCGAAGCCTCCGTGCTGAGGCCCGCCACGGCGGGATCCGCCGCCTCGGCGGTGGCGCCGATGTTGCAGGAGCGCACCGAGACCACGCTTCCGGCGAGCCTGGCGCGACTGGAGAAGTCGTCGTTGAAGGGGCGCTTGTCGCCCATTGCGAGGGCTTGCGCCAGGTTGAGGCGGCCGCCGGTCTGGCACTTGCCGTCGAAGGCCGCCACCTTTGAGGTGCCGCGCAGGAGTCGGTTGATGAGTTCCCTGTAGTTGTCGGCTGGATACTGGGCCTTGAGCAGGGCGAGGGCCCCCGCCACATGGGGTGCCGACATGGAGGTTCCGGTCTTGCTCACGTAGGCACTGCCGGCGCCTACGTGACCCAGCGAGAGGATCTCGCTTCCCGGGGCGAACAGGTCGCAGCTGCCCGAGCCCCGGTTGGAGCTCGGTGCCATGTCGTCCAGGTTGGTGGAGTTCGAGACGGTGACGATGTTCTCGACGGGGTAATTGCCCGGATAGTTGGGCGTCTGGTCGGTGTCCGCGGCGTCATTTCCGGCGGCGCACACCAGGATGACCCCCTGGTCGCGTGCGGCCTTGACCGCGTCCAGCTCGGCCTTGCTGAAGCCGCTGTCGCTGCTGTCCCCGCCGAAGCTCGCATTGATGATCCTGGCCCCATGTGCGATGGCGTAGCTGAGGCACTCGAGCGCATCGGAGAGGCTGCCGCGCCCGTCGGACCCGAGGAATTTCAGGGGCATGATGCGCACCTGCCAGGCCACGCCCGCGATGCCCGTGCCGTTGTTGCCCACCGCCCCGATGATGCCCGCCACGTGCGTGCCGTGGCCGTGGTCGTCGCCGGGGTTTCCTGCGGCCGCCGTGCTGGAGGCCACGATGGAATTGATGCCATGCAGGTCGTCGATGTAGCCGTTGCGGTCGTTGTCGATTCCATCGCCCGCCACCTCGCCGGGGTTGGTCCACAGGTTGGCTGCGATGTCGGGATGCTGGAGATAAAGGCCCGAGTCGATCACGGCCACGATCACGGTCGAGGCGGAGCTGCGGGTGTCCCAGGCGTTCACCGCGCCGATGTCAGCCCCCACCTTGCTGCCGCCCGTGCCCGTGTTGCGCAGGCTCCATTGCTGGCTGAAGTTCGGGTCATTCGGGATCGCCCGGGTGCTCCGGATGCGGTCCAGGGCCACGAACTCGTAGTGCCCGGAGGCCTGGAGCGCCGCGATGACATCAGCCAGCTTGGTTTCGGCGGGGATGTCCAGGACGCGCATGCCATTGAGCAGCGGGTGCTCCCTGTGCAGGCCCAGGTTCAGGCTGCGTTCCACACTGTCGTCGAAACCGGCCCCCTGGCTGCGGGGCTTAACGATGAGGCGCGAGGAGGAATAGCCCTGCGCCAGCTCAGCTGCGCTGAAGCGGCCCGGCGCGGGGCTTGCAGGCGTGCCCGCGCCCCTGGTGAGAGGGGCGGCGAGAAGGAGCGGGATGAGGAGACCGGCCAGTAGGCGCAGGATCTGGGGCTGCATGTGAAAAGCGTGTGGGCGGCAATCCCGGTCGCCCCTGGGCACTCAGCGCATCAGGGCGAGGCCTTCCAGCCGGTGACCGTGTCGACCAGCGCCTCCATGCATTCGATGCGTGCCTGCGGCATGATGCCGTGGCCCATGTTGAAAATGTGGCCGGGCGCCCCGTTCATCTCGGCGAGGAGGCGGCCCGCCTCGTTGCGCACGATCTCGGGGCTGAGGTTCATCAGCACCGGGTCCAGGTTGCCCTGCAGTGCGATGGTGCGAGGGAGTTGCTCGCGCACGGTGCGCAGGGGCACGGTCCAGTCCACGCTGATGACCTTCACGCCCGTGAAGGACTGGTCCACCAGCTGGGCCGCAGTGCCCTTGGCATAGAGGATGACCGGGAAATCCTTCGGCAGCGCGGCCACGATCTCGCGGATCCAGCACAGCGAGGCTGCATTGTAGTCGCCGCCCGCGATCAGGCCGCCCCAGGAGTCGAAGATCTGGATGGCGTCGGCGCCCGCCTCAATCTGTGCGCGGAAGTAGGCGATCAACGCATCGGTCAGCTTGCGCAGCAGGGCGTTGAAGGTGGCGCGGTCGGTGTAGAACAGCGACTTGATCTTCAGGAAGCCTCCGAGCTGCCACCCTCGATCATGTAGGTGGCCAGCGTCCAGGGGGAGCCGCCAAAGCCGAGGAGGGCCTTCTGGCCGCCGAGTTCCGTCTTGAGCATGCGCAGGGTGGCACTGACGTAGGCGAGCTTTTCCGGCACGGCTTCCGCCGGGGCGAGGGCGTCGATGTCTGCGCGTGACTGCAGTGCGCGATCCATCCCGATGCCGCCTTCGTCGCGGAAATGGTAGCCCTGGCCGAGGGCCTCCGGGATCACGAGGATGTCCGAGAAGAGAATGGCGGCGTCCAGCGCGAAGCGGCGCAGCGGCTGCAGGGTCACCTCGGTGGCCAGCTCGAGGGTGCGCACCATCTCCAGGAAGGAGGACTTGGCCTTGAGGGCGCGGTATTCGGGCAGGTAGCGGCCCGCCTGGCGCATGACCCAGAGGGGCGGGCGGGAGACAGGTTGGCAGGCGCAGGCGGCTAGGAAGCGTTCGCGGGAGGTCATGCTGGGTGGACGGTGTTGAAGCTTAGCAGTATTTGTTGAAGTCGCTAGCGCAAAGCTCGGTCTGTGAGCCATTCGCGGCGTGAGCCGGGCTCAGCGCAGCCTGAAAAGCAGTTCCAGCACCGCAGTCAGGTCCTTGCCGGGCACCTTTCGCCCGCGCCGCACGTCGATCAGGTCCCGGCAGCGCTCCTGCCGCAGCAGGGCATCGTCGGTCCAGGTCACCTCGGGTTGGCCGTTGCGCAGGCCGGCGGTTTCCAGGGGCGAGAGGGGCGTCCACTTGAAGGGCAGGCCTGTCGGGCTGAAGCTCAGCTCCCAGCCCCCGAGGATTCCGGCGGGGCGCTCCCCGTCCACCAGCTCAGGGTAGCGCTGGACGAAGTCCGGTGTGCGTGTAGTTGCGATTCGGATACGCACTGCGGGGGGCAGGCGCCTGAAATGGTCTGCGAAGCTGCGGATCCGTCCCTCGCGCCACTGGGCGATGCATTCCCAGGCGTCGATTCCCAGCAGGTTCATGCCGTTCCAGACCTCATGCTGGTTGGGGCTGCCGAACTTGCGCCAGTTGTACCAGCTTTGGAAATCGTTGGTGATGCAGAGGCCGATCTCGAAATGCAGGTGGGCGCGGTCGCGCGGGATCGAATAGCCGCCGGCCGTGTGCCCCATCGTGCCGATGGCCTGCCCCTTGGAGACGCGGTCGCCGCGACGCAGCCCGGGCGCGATCTTCGCAAGGTGGGCGTAGAGCGTGTAAACCGCCGGCGTCTGGTCGGGGTGCTCGATCACGATGTAGCGTCCGTAGCTGCTCTCGCCCGCCAGGCCGTTGATGTGGCGCACCACGCCGTTCATGGCCGCCATGATCGCGTCGGTCGGCTCCCCCTTGCGGTCGCGCTGCATGGGGCGGATGTCGATGCCCTCATGAAATTTGTGCCCGCCGCTCCGCACGCACCCGAAGCCCCCCGATTCAGGGTCGCCGGAGGCCGTGGCCTGGTAGCAGTCCAAGGGGGCCACCCCTCCGCTGAGCACCGGCATGGGGGTGGGCCAGACCAGGTCGATCTCCGCGGCGCCAAGGCCGAGGACCGAGAGGAGGAGGGCGGTCACCAGGGCCAGGCCCCTGGGAGGCTGTCCGGCGTGCCTGTGGTGCGGGGAAAGCGTGGAGATGGGCATGATTGTCGGCGCGGGGACACACTGGGTGGGGCAAGCCGGCCGCCGTGGCAAGCGATGACAGCCGAAAGTCCCGCCTTTTAGGAGGACAGGAGCCCCAGGAGGCGCTCGCCCACGGAGTCCGCAAGCAGGCGGCCGCGCGGCGTGAGCCGTATCCATGAACCGGTTACGTCCGCCAGCCCCCCTTCGCGCAGTTCGCCAGCCATGGCGTCCACCGCCGCCCAGTCCGCCCCGGGAGCGCGTGCGCGCAGCGGCGCCAGGTCCACGCCCTCGTTCATGCGCAGGCCGAAGATCAGGGCGTCCTCCGCCAGCAGCCCCGGGGACAATTCCTGCCGGTCCTCGCCGGCGCGCCGCCCCGCCGCGACCTCCGCGCACCACTTGTCGAGGTCGGCGATGTTCGTGCCGCGCCAGCCCGCCTGCTGGGATGCCGCCGAGGGGCCCAGGCCGATCCAGTCCTGCATGCGCCAGGTATTCAGATTGTGGAGACAGGCGCGGCCCGGCCTGGCAAAGTTGGAGATCTCGTACTGCCCATACCCCGCCGCAGCCAGGCGTTCCCAGGTGGCCGTGTACAGGCGCGCCTCGGCCTCCACGTCGCGCCTGATCTTCCCCTGCGAAAGCTTCAGCCAGAGCTTGGTGTCCTCCTCAAAGGTGAGGCAATAGGTCGAGATGTGGGCGGGCGCGAGCGCGATGGCCTGGTCCAGGTCCCGCATCCAATCCTCGTCGTCCTGCCCAGGCAGGGCGAACATCAGGTCGTAGTTGACGTTGTCGAACCCCGCCGCATGCAGCCTCTCGGCCGCCTTGAAGGCCTGCTCGGGCGTGTGCTGCCGACCGAGCGCATCGAGCAGGCGCGGTTGGAAGCTCTGCACACCCAATGAGATGCGTGTTACGCCGGCCTCTTTCAGCGCCTCGATGCGCGCCTCCGTCACCGAAAGCGGAGTCATTTCCACGCTCCATTCCCGGGGCCTGCCACCGCTGAATTCGCGCACGAGCGCCCCCAGCTTCAGCAGGTCCTTGGGCGAGAGCAGGCCCGGTGTGCCGCCCCCCCAGAAGACCGTCTCGATCTGCGCCGGCCAGGCAATCAGGCCCGCCTCCTGGCGCAGCGCCTCAAAGTAACGGCGTATGGCATCGGCATCCGGCGCGCTCTGGTAGAAGGCACAATAGTCACAACTGCGCGCGCAAAACGGAACGTGAATGTACAATCCGGTACTCACGGTCCCCATCGCTTTGTCTTGCGCTATGGCAAAGTCGCTCATTACTAAAGTGCACAGTACCTGTCGGGTTTCCCTCTGAAAAAATAGCAAT
>JAHFTI010000200.1 GCA_023265535.1 Opitutaceae bacterium | reverse complement strand
GGAGTCTGGTAGCGCCCTGTCAGCCCCAGGTTCAGCGAGCGCCCGTCGGTGCGCCCCTCCTGGGAACGGCTCACCTCAAAGCCGGGCCCGCCGAACAGCGGCACCATGGGCTGCTCGCCGTTCAACGCGCGCTGCACAAGCGCCGTCAGCGAAAGCTCGAGCTTGGGCATGGGCTTGGCGCCCGCCCTCACCAGGGCAGACCAGCTGTCCTTGCCATCGACGCGCCGACCCGTGGCGCTGTTCAGGATATGCCCCTCGCGGCGCGAATGCGAAAGCACCGCCAGGGAGGAATCACCTCCCCGCTGCCAGGAGCCCCGGAGAGAGGCCTGGAAGGCCCCTTGGCTTCCCGCTCCCACCGCCACGCCCCCGCGCACACCCTCTCCGGGCGGCGCCGCGCTGCGCAACTGCAGGAGCCCCGCAGGCCCCGAGCGCCCCACCGAGCTGCCCTGCGCCGGCCCGTAGCTCAGCACCGCGGATTCCAGCCCTGAAAGGTCCTCGGGCAGCGTGAAGGGTCCGCCCAGCGGAATCTCATCGAGGTACACGCCCACGGCGGCCGAGCCGAAGATCGGTGTGTTGGCCAGGCCGCGCAACGCAATGCTGTCATTGAAGGAGAAGGCCCCGCTCGAATTCACCTGGAACGCGGGGAAGCGCTCGGAGAGAAGGCTGCTGTCCGGCGACAGCCCGCCCAGCGAGCCCAGCTCGAGCACCTCCGTCGAAAGCAACTCGGCACGCACCGCCTCAACGCGCACCGGGGCCACCTCCACCACGGCATTGGGCTCCCCCGCGGCGAAGGCGGCGGCGGAAAGGGCGGACAGGCTGAGAAGACGGAGGGGAGTGCGTTGCATGGCAGGGACGGGAAAGGGGCATTAGGAACACTGCTGAGTTCACGAGACAAGAACGGGCTGCATTTCCACAAGGGCTTTCCCACTCTCACATCACACACTCACAGGTGTGTGGGACGGTCCCTGACCCCGTTGCCGGGGCCCCGGGGCACCTCTCCGCGTATCACAAACCTTGATACAAAAACCCGCAGCCCGCAGCATTCCCGCAGACCCTGCGTGCCGCCCATCCTCCTCCGCTCCAATACCCTGCCAAGATTTCGGCTCCGCAATCCTACCCCGTGCAATTGCCGTGCATCCGGGACGGAAACGAGCCATCCTGCACGTCGGCCTGAATCCTGTACTAATGTTAGATCAAACTTAGGCAGGCGGAGCATGCGAAAGCGTGTTTAGTTGCGCATCACACCTCCCCATTCCCCTGTTCTCCCCCCAGTAGTCCCCTGCACGTCACGGCCCCCTCCCAAGCGCCGCGTCGTTTGAACCGAACCCCTCCCTCCCTACGGCTGTGCGAACCCACGGCAAGTATGCGAGCCCCTGCAGACCGCCCCATTGAAGCCACCCGGTCCACGCACCGGATGCCACCGCTTTGTCCCTAACAAAACCAACCCACCAAACATGAACCAAAGATCCCTGAAATACGCCTTCGCGCTGGCCTCAGCGCTTACGCTTGCTGGTTCCGCCCTCGCCCAGACGGCCCCTGCAACACAGCCCGGCCAGCCAGCAGCCAAGCCGGAAGCTGATGAGTCCATTGTGATGACCCCCTTCGAGGTCTCAGACAGCAAGAATGTTGGCTACCAAGCCCAGGACACTCTGGCAGGCTCCCGCATCAACACCAACCTCACGGATGTTGGTTCCGCCATCAGCGTCATCACCGCGGAGTTCCTCAAGGACGTCGGTGCAACCGACAACAAGAGCCTGCTTCAATACACAGCCAATACCGAGGTCGGCGGACCCCAGGGCAACTTCAGGGGTGCCTCGGGCGGCCCGAGCGAGGACGAGAGCGGCAAGTTCACCAACCCCAACGGAAACACTCGCGTGCGCGGCCTGACATCCGCCGACAACACGCGTAACTTCTTCGTCTCCGATGCCCCGTGGGACGGCTACAACATCGAGCGCGTGGAAATCCAGCGTGGCCCGAACTCCATCCTCTTCGGATTGGGCAGTCCTGCAGGTATCATCAACACCACCACCAAATCCGCGGACCATCGCAATTTCGGTTCGACCGAGTTCAGGTTTGGTTCCTACGGCTCCTACCGCTTCACGCTCGACACCAATATGCAGCTCCTGAACAAGGAGCTCTCCGCCCGCGTGATGCTGCTCCACAACAAGGAGTTTTTCCGCCAGGAACCCGCCTACAGTCGCGATCGCCGCGTGTTTGCCACTGTGCGTTACGACCCGAAATTCCTCAACAAGGGCGAGCACAAGACCACACTCAAGGTCAACTTCGAGACAGGAAAGATCGACAGCAACAACCCCCGCAGCATCACACCCCGCGACCAGATCACCAAGTGGTGGGACACGATGGGCAAGAAGGGGTATGACCCGACCCTGGTGCAGAACAGTGGCTGGTTCTACGACGCTCAGGGAGTCCCCTTCCGCAATGCAAACAGCGGCCAGTACAGCCGCACTTGGGCCGGCGCAGTTCCGAACAATCCCGCCACAGGCAAGGCATGGACCGAGGCGGAAGCCGGAAGGCCATTGCCTGGAAATGGAGCCGCCAACGCCAACTACTCGCCTTGGCTCGGTGCACCCGCCTTCTACGGTGGTGTCTGGCTGCAGGTAATGCCCATGGGAAGCAGCCCGTATCAGGCTTCGATGCCGGAATACAAGAACGTTCGTGGCGTCAACACCAGCGGTGCGATCGATGGCAGCCTCGGCACACCGGGCGGTGCACGTCGCGTGACTGTGGCCAACACAGCCTACTGGTCCGAACGCGCCACCGAGGCGGAAGGCGCCAAATACCAACAGTTCGGTGTTTGGAAGGCTGCCACTCTCACCGATCCCTCCCTCTTCGACTTCTACAACAAGCTTATCGACGGATCGAACAAGGAGGAGTGGCAGAACTTCGACATCTTCAACGCCTCCCTCAGTCAGACCTTCTTCAACAACAAGTTTGGCTTCGAGGCCGCCTACGATCACCAGTCGATGGACCGCGGACAGTACTCCTTCGACGGTGCGGGCATCCTCTTTGTCGACATCAACACTCATAACATCGACGGCTCAGTCAACCGGCACTATGGCCAGCCCTACCTCGAGACAAACTATCTCTACGGTAACAGCGCCTCCGAAAGCACCCGCAGCTCGGGCCGTCTGACCGCATTCTTCGACCACAACTTCAACAAGGGGAGTTCGGGCGGATTCCTTCGCAAGCTTCTGGGCAGGCACACCCTCACGGGCTTGCTGAGCGCCGAGGACTCGCAGTCGGACAGCCGAGGCTTCGCCCGCTATGGCACCGAGGACTCCTTTGCACCGCTCATCGCCAACAAGGGCAATGCCTGGTTCATCGATAGCAACGACCGCGTCGTTGCCCAGTCCATCTACCTGGGCGACTCGCTTGCCAGCAGAAGCACCTATAGAGATGCCAATATATCGAATGCAGGGCCCGAAATTCAGGTTCCCTCCACGATGGCTTGGCGCTGGTTTGACTCCACTTGGAACGCTCCCTCCACAGTCAGCCCGGCTGCAGCTTGGACCAACACCTATGACGGCAGCAGCTCCACTCAGTCTGAAAATCCGGCCAACTATGTCGGCTGGACATCAAGGAACATCAAGATCCTCAGCGCTGAAAATGGCGACCAGGATGCGCTGACCCGCAATGGCACCCTCAACAAGCGTGTCGTTGAGTCCATCGCCGGCTCCTGGCAGGCCTACCTATGGGATGGCGCCGTCGTCGGCCTCTACGGCCTGCGTCAGGACACCGTCAAGACCAAGGCCCTTGAGGCAAGCCGTGACGTCACGTACAATCGCGCTTACCTTGGCGACACCGCCATCCAGGACCCGGGCTCCACAACCGCGCGCACCCTCGCGGCCTATTCGCTCAAAGATGCGCCCGAGACCAATTACATTGGCCACACCAAGAGTTGGAGCGTCGTAGCCAAACTCAACAAGCTCATGCCTGATCGTTGGCTCCCGCTCAACATCAGCCTGTACTACAACAAGTCCGACAACTTCCAGGTCACGGGCACACGCAACGACCTCTACGGCAACCCGCTCCAGCCGCCCTCCGGCGAGACCAAGGACATGGGTATCATGCTGTCCACAAAGAACCAGAAGTACTTCCTGAAGATCAACAAGTATGAGTCGACGGTGCTGAATGCCAGCAACTCCACGATCGACAACAACCTGTGGTATCTGATGGGTGGAGACAACTTCATCACCCGCCTGGAATCCCGCGCTGACGCGTACCAGTATCACATGAAGGTGCGCGACGACTTCAAGTCCATCAACTTCCTCGACAGCTCCAACCCGACCGATCGCGGTTCGTGGGGCTGGTCCTACACCCCGCTCACCGGTGAGACCGAGGAACACGCAACGCTTACCCGCATGGCCGCAGTGGCTGCATGGCGCGCCTTCTCGGCTTTGCCAACGGCCAAGAAGATCATCGATGCCTGGGGTTATCCCGCGCTCAACGCGAATCCTCTCACGCAGACGACCCAGACAAATCCGACGAAGTTGGTGGCCAACTTCAGGACTACCGAGGACCAGCGTTCTGAAGGCTATGAGATCGAGTTCACCGCCAATCCCACAAAGAACTGGCGCATCTCGATCAACGCCTCCGAAAGCATTGCCCAGCGCAGCAATGTGGGTGGAGCGGCGATCACGGAATTCACCCAGTACGCCAATGAGTACCACAACAAGCGCTTTGTTCGTGTCAGCGGTCCTGGAGATGGCGTGATTGCCGTCGCCGACGGACTCTACTCGGACGGCAAGGAAGGCACGAAATACTACTTCCGCGAAGCCACCGCTGCGGAAATCCTCGCAGACGCCCCCAACATCAACAGCGTCGGCTCTGGCACGGTCAACAACACCTTTGGCGGCATGGGCGGCTTTGCCACCTGGGGCGGTGGCGGTGCCCGCAACGGCACCATGGTGAGCTGGAACAGCAACTACTACTCCAAGTACCTGCTGCTCAAGCTTCAGGAGGGCGCAAACACACCCGAGCTCCGCCGCTGGCGCTACAACGTGGTCTCCAACTATGACTTCAAGTCCGGCAAGCTCAAGGGCGTGAACGTCGGTGTCGGTTATCGCTGGCAGGACAAGGTGGCCATCGGCTATCCCGTGGTGGTCAACAAGGTCGATGGCCTTGATAAGGCGACCTTCGATATCGAGAACCCCTACTACGGGCCCGCTCTCGATGCCCTGGATCTGTGGTTCGGCTACTCGCGCAAGTTGACCTCCAAGGTCAACTGGAAGATGCAGCTGAACATCCGCAATGTGGGCGATGGAAACAAGCTGATGCCTCTCTCGGCACAGCCCGATGGCTCAGTGGCCGCCTGGGGCATCGCACCCTCGCAGTCCTGGACCCTGACCAACACGTTCTCGTTCTAAGACGGTTCTGTTTCACCCAACCGGCCCTTCCTCGCGAAGGGCCGGTTTTTTTCTGCCCTCTTTCAACCCTCTCGGGCACCCTCCCACACGGCACCTTTCCGCACGCCAGTCCGCAGCCCCCCAACGTCTTTCCCCCACCGCCACCACCCCCCTCCCGCACCTCCCCCACTCGCGTCTCTTTCCCCATGCGTCTGCCCATCTTCCTCCCCCAGCGCCTCGCCCTGCTCGCCCTCGCCCTCGGCCTCCTCGCCCTCCCGAGCCTCTCCGCCCTCCCCAAGGCGGACGCCCAATGGGTCGGCACCTGGGGCACCTCGCCCATGGCCGAGCCCGCCGCAAAGGCCCCCGGCGACCTCACCGGCGGCACGCTGCGCCAGGTCGTGCACGTATCCCTCGGCGGCACCGCCCTGCGTATCCGAATTTCAAATACCTTCGGCCAGGCCCCCCTCGTGCTCCACGGCGCCCACGTCGCCCTCTCCGCCGGCAGGGACGCCATCGCGCCCGGCACCGACACCCCGCTGCTCTTCGGCGGCCGCGCCTCCGTCACCGTCCCCGCAGGCGCCTCCTTCGTCTCCGACCCCGTCGACTTCGCCCTGCCCGACCAGGCCGACCTCGCCCTCTCGCTGCACTTCGCCAGGGTCCCCGAGACCCTCACCTTCCACGGCGGCTCCCGCACCACCTCCTACTTCCTCGCCGGCGACGCCCTCGCCGCCCCCTCCATGCCGGAGGCCGCCAGGTGGGTCCGCTGGTGCTTCATCACCGGTATCGAGGTTGTGAATACAAATCCCCGCGCCGCCACCCTCGCCCTCCTGGGCGACTCCATCACCGACGGCTACGGCACCACCACCGACACCAACCAGCGCTGGCCCGACGAACTCGTGCGCCGCCTCCGGCAGCGCCAGGACCTTGTCCCGCTCGGCACGCTCAACATGAGCATCGGCGGCAACCGGCTCCTGCGCGACGGCAACGGTCCCAGCGCCCTCGCCCGCCTCGACAGGGACATCCTGTGCCAGGTCGGCACCCGCTGGCTCCTCGTGTTCATCGGGATCAACGACCTTGGCACGCGCCTCGACGCGCGCAAAAAGGGGGCGGACTACGCCAGCCTCGACGATCTTCTGGTGGCCTACCGGCAGATCATCCAGCGCGCCAAGGGCCGCGGCCTCCGGGTCATCGGCGCCACGATCACGCCCTACGAGGGCAATGTCGGCTACTGGTGCGAGGACGGGGAACAGGACCGCCAGGCCCTCAACACCTGGATCCGCACCAGCGGACTCTTCGACGCAGTCGTCGATTTCGACGCCGCCCTTCGCGACCCGGAAAAGCCCACACGCCTCGCCCCCGCCTTCGATTGCGGCGACCACCTGCACCCCTCCCTCGAAGGCTACAGGCGCCTCGCCGAGGCCGTTCCGCTCGACCTGTTCAGGGACTGAGCCCTACGCGTCCCCCCACACACCCACAGGTTCCAGGACGGCACCGGGCCCGGTGTGCTAATTATAGCGCATAAGGCCCTTTTTGTGCACAGACCCCTACTACGCGCCTCACATTGACTTAAATCACTCATATAAATCTATTTGCGATTCAATCAGCCATCCGCCCCCGCCTCACTCTAACAGCGCGGGTACAGGCGCTTTCACCCTCCCGAGGGGGGCTAATTCTATAATAAGAGCAGCCTTGGGAATGCACCCCCCTTCAAAGGCTGCTGAACTGCCCCTAAACCCAATTCGCGTCAGGCCCCCCCCTACCCGGAGCCCCTGCCCCCGCAGCCTCCGCCTCCCCCAACCCGCCCCGTCAGGTCCCCCCTTCGGCAATGCCGCAGGCCCCTGCCTCCTCGTCCCCTTTCCCCTCCCTTTTGGACGGTGTTCCCTACCCCGCCCAAACGCCAACAACACCAACCCAACCTATGAATCAACGCTCCCTGAAATACGCAGTGGCACTCGCTTCCGTGCTGTCGCTGTCCTCGGGTGTCGCCCTCGCCC
>JAHFTI010000199.1 GCA_023265535.1 Opitutaceae bacterium | reverse complement strand
GGTTCCCTGCTGGGCACCGCGGCCCTGGCCCTGTTCGCCGGCATGCTGGCGACGCCGGGTTTAGCCGCGGAGGCCCCCGCGAAGGTCTCGCAGGCGCCGGTGGTCAGGTGGGACTGGCAGGCCGAGGCGCCCAATGCCCCCGTCGGCCTGGCGCGCGGAATCTTCCCCGGACGGGTGGTGTGGACGCGCGATCCCTCGGCGACCCGCTGGCCGGGCAACTGGAAGGAGAACCGCGACCAGTGGTGGACCGACGCCAACACCGACCAGGCTCGCGTGGACGCGATGATGACCGCGGCACTCCGCCACCTCACCGCCGCGTCGAGCGACGAGTTGGCCTGGGAGGCGCTTTTCCGGCATTTCAACCAGGAGGTCCGCGGGCGGGCGGGCTGCGGCTACCGTCCGGGCGAGCTTGTTGCGCTCAAGATCAACCTCAACAACTGTGAGCAGGACAACAAGCAGGACAACAAGCTCGATGCCTCCCCGCACGTGGTGTTGTCGCTGATACGTCAGCTGGTGAACCGGGCGCACGTGGCGCCCGGGGACATCGTCGTCTATGACGCGCGCCGCTGGGCCTTCCCGGCCATGCTGGAGAAAGTCTGGGGCGAGTACCCGGACGTGCGCTTCGTCCAGGAAAAGGCGCCGACGGAGCGCCAGCCGAGGAACCCGTCGCATGGCGACCAGCGCGGCCTGGAGGCGGCGCGCTGGGTGGAGGGCGTTGCGTATTCGGCAAACCACTACGACAAGGCCAGGCTCATCCCGCAGCAGGTCCTTGATGCCACCTACCTGATCAACCTGGCCCTGCTCAAGGCGCATTCCTATCCCCACAACACGATGGAGAATGGCGACAGCGGGCAGACCGGTGTGTCGCTCTGCGGCAAGAACCACTTCGGCTCCATCAAGGGCACGGCCGAGCTGCACGCCGCCATCAACACCACCCAGCAGGGCACGCCCCGCGCCTACTCGCCCATCGTCGACCTGGCCGCCTCGCCCAAGCTCGGTGGCAAGACGTTGCTCTACCTGATCGACGGGCTCTATGCCGGTCGCAAGTGGCGGTCCTACCCGCAGCATTTTCCCGCCGCCCCGTTCAACAACCAGGTGGAGCCCTACGAAAATCCCGAGTGGCCCTCGTGCCTGCTCGCCTCGCTCGACGGCGTTGCGATCGATTCGGTGGGCCTGGACATCCTCGCCGCACAGACGAAGAACAACGGCGACCCCGCCAACAACAACCAGCCGCGCATCCTCATCCGCGAGAACGCCGACGACTACCTCCACGAGATGGCCGATCCCGAGCACGCCCCCTCCAAGACCGCCTACGTGCAGGACGGCCGGCGCGTCACCAGCCTCGGCGTCCATGAGCACTGGGACAGCGACGAGACGCGCCGCTACTCGCGCAACCTCGATCCCGTGAACGGCCGTGGCATCGAGCTGGTCTACGTGCCCCTCGGCACCTCGAAGGATTGCCCGCCGGAGCCGACACCCAGGAAAGGCGACGCTACGGCGCTGGCTCCCCACGCACCGTACTCGCCCGCCGTGCTTCCAGGCAAGGGCCTCGCGCAGCATGACTTCCTCTACGCCGGTGAATGGGACACCCGGAAGCCCGCCGAGCAGTCGATTTTCATCGTGCGCGGCGGCAGGATCGTCTGGCAGTACTTCATTCCGATCAAGGCGCAGACCCTGCCCGGCGTCCAGGAATTCGACGACGTCTCAATGCTCCCCAACGGCAACATCCTCTTTGCCCGCATGTCGGGTGCCGGCATCGTCTCGCCGGAAAAGAAGCTGGTGTGGAACTACAATGCCCCCCAGGGCACCGAGGTGCACTCGGTCCAGTACCTCGGCGGGGATCGCGTCCTGATCATGCGCAACGGCACTCCGGCGCAGGCGATGATCCTCAACACCGCCACCCACACCGTGGAACGGGAAATTCCGATCCCGACGACGGCGAAGAACGCACACGGGCAGTTCCGGCACATTCGCCAGACGCCCACGGGCACCCTCCTTGTCCCGCACCTGAGCGAAGGCAAGGTGGTGGAGTACGACCTCGCTGGGCGTGAAGTGTGGTCCGTGCCCGCAGCCAATCCCTGGGCCGCGGTGCGACTCCGGAATGGCAACACCCTGATCTCGGGCGATGCGAAGGGCTATGTGCGCGAGGTCAACCCCAAGGGCGAGACGGTGTGGGAGTTCACCCAGAAGGACGTGCCGGACATCAAGCTCTTCAACATCCAGGGCGCCAACCGCCTCGCCAACGGCAACACCGTCATCTGCAACTGGTGCGCGAGCGGCGCCAGGAATCCCGCCGACTGGCCGACGACCGTGCAGGTGCTGGAGGTGACCCCTGACAAGAAGGTGGTCTGGGCCTTGCGCTCGTGGACGCCTCCCGACGATCTAGGCACCGCGACGGCAATCCAGCTGCTCGATGAACCCGGCACCCCGGACAAGCCGGGCGACCACTATCATTGACCGCCTTTCCTGCATCTCCCCCCCATGAAGCACTCCTTACACCCCCTCGTTCTCTGGCTGTTTCTCCTTGCCATCACCGTGCAGCAGGCCTTTGCGGCTGAAGCCCCGAGTGTCACCGAAAAGCGCTATCTTTCGGGGCGGGGCCCCGGGGACGCCGTTGCCTGGGAGTTTTGCGTGACCGGTGGACGCCGGGCGGGCGAATGGACGACGATTCCTGTTCCGTCGCATTGGGAGCAGCACGGTTTTGGCACGTACAATTATGGCGAGGGCGCCGAGCCGAAGGCGGCGGAGCACGGACTCTACCGCCTGCGCTTTTCCGTGCCTGACGAATGGAAGGGGCGTCGCATCCGTCTCGTCTTCGAGGGCGTGATGACGGACGCCACCGTGAAGGTCAACGGGCTCACCGCGGGGCCCACCCACGTCGGCGCCTTCTACCGCTTCCACTACGATGTCACCCGTCTGGTGAAATTCGGTGCCGGGCCCGACAACCTTCTCGAGGTCGACGTGGCGAAGGTGTCGTCGAATCCCGACACCAACGCCGGTGAGCGCCATGCCGATTACTGGGTGTTTGGCGGCATCTTCCGGCCTGTCTGGCTGGAGGCGGCGCCGGTGCAGTCGATCGAGACTGTCGCCGTCGATGCGCAGGCGGACGGGTCTTTCTCCGCCCAGGTGTCGCTGTCCGGGCTGCGCGAGGGAGGGCGCCTTGAGGCGCAACTTTTCGCCGCAGACGGCACCGCAGCCTGCGCGCCCTTCTTTGCCACGATCCCCGCCGGTGGTGCGGGCCGGGTGCGTCTTGCCACACGCGTCGCCACGCCTCGGCTCTGGACCGCGGAGACGCCCGCGCTGTACACCCTGAAGCTGACCCTCCTGGGTGGCGGGAAAGCCCTTCATGAGAGCAGCACGCGCTTCGGTTTCCGCACCTTCGAGGTGCGCGCCGGGCAGGGGTTGTTTCTCAATGGCCAGCGCATCCTTCTCAAGGGGACCAACCGCCACAGTTTCCGTCCGGACACCGCGCGTTCACTCGACCGGGAGCAGTGTTATGAGGACGCACGTCTGCTTCGCTCGATGAACATGAATGCGGTGCGAATGTCGCACTATCCTCCCGATGAGGCGTTCCTCGAGGCCTGCGACGAACTGGGTCTCTACGTGCTCAATGAATTGAGCGGCTGGCATCATGCACACGACACCGAGGTCGGTCGCCGGCTCGTGCGCGCGATGGTGGAACGGGATGTCAACCACCCCTGCATTCTGTTTTGGGACAATGGCAATGAGGGCGGGTGGAATCGCGAGCTCGACGGTGAGTTCGCCCTGCATGATCCGCAGAACCGCCGCGTGCTGCATCCGTGGGAGCTCCACGACGACGTCGACACCAAGCACTACCCGGGTTTTGACGATATTTCGAAGCGGCTGAAGGGCCCGCATCTGGTGATGCCGACGGAGTTTCTCCATGCGCTGTTCGATGGCGGCGCCGGGGCCGCGCTCGAGGATTATTGGAAGGCCATCTCGGATTCCCCCTATGGGGCCGGCGGCTTCATCTGGGCCTTCGCCGACGAGGGCATCGCGCGCTCCGACCAGGGCGGCCGTGTGGATGTGTACAGCACCTTTGCCCCGGACGGCATCGTCGGACCGCGCCACGAAAAGGAGGGCAGCTATTTCACCGTGCGCGATCTGTGGAGTCCGGTGCAGGTTGCGGCACCGCTGCTGGACGCGGGCTTCGATGGCAGCCTCGCAGTCACCAATCTGTACGACTTCACGCCGCTTTCGCGCTGCGGCTTCGAGTGGCGCCTGCTGCGCTTCCGCGCGCCGGGCGAGAGGGAAACGGCGCCGGTGTTGCTCGCCACCGGCAAGGCGCCGGCGCCCGAGCTCGCACCGCACGCCAGCGGTGTGCTCAAGCTCGCACTGCCGCCGACCTGGGCGGAGGCGGATGCCCTCGCGCTGACCGCCATAGGACCGGACGGGAAGGAACTCTGGACATGGACCTGGCCGACGCCGGCGCTCGCAAGGCGGTGGGCGGTTGCGGAGCGCGCGACGACGACGGTGCCCTCCGTTGAGAAGACTTCAGGGGAGTACCTGCTGAAGGCGGGTGCTGTGACGGCACGTTTCGACGCCACGACCGGCCTGCTTCTCGGTGCCCAGCGCGGCGGAAAGTCGCACGCGTTCGCGAATGGCCCGCGACTGGCGTTTGCCCGGCCCGAAAACGCGGGGCCCGTCACCTGGCTTGCGTTTGCCAGCGAGGAGGCCGCCACCCAGACGCGACGCCTTGCGGCGCCCTCGCTCGCCAATGTGATTGAGGTCGATTTGGACTACAACAAGTTGATTCCCTGGGCCGGCTTCAGGCTGGAAATTTCATCCGATGGCAGGCAGTGGAAGACGATTTACGACGGCACACGGCGCGTCGGGGATGGACGGGCCTATCCTTTCGCGCCGCAGCCTGTCCTCGCTGTCAGGTTGTCGAATGTGCGGCGGAACGATGGGCAGCCCATCGAGGTGAAGTCGGTGCGCATCGGATACGCGGTCTCCCGTTTTCCCGCGGCCTCCTCAGGGACACCCAAGCTCACGTCGGGCACGACTCGCGATGGGGAAACGGGCGCGACGGTCGCCTGGCTCGAGAGTGCGGGCGGGGCGGGGCTCGAGTGGTTCCGCTGGACGCTGCACGGCGACGGCGCGCTCCGCCTGGAGTACCGGTATGCGCTCGAGGGGGAATTCCTTTATCATGGCGTCACCTTCGACCATCCCGAGTCGGCGATGACCCGGCTCCGCTGGCTGGGCGAGGGCCCCTATCGCGTGTGGCAGAACCGGCTGCGCGGCACCTGGCTCGGGGTCCATGAGATCGCGCGCAACGGGCTTCAGCCGGGCGAGGCCTGGACCTATCCCGAGTTCCAGGGCTGTTTCGCCGGCCTGCGCTGGGCGGTGCTCGGCACGGAGGCGGGCCCGCTTGCGGTCTCCACGACGACGCAGGGACTCTACCTGCGCGTGGGCACGCCGCGCATCAGCCATCAGAACACCACCGTGGAGTTCCCCGCGGGCGATGTCTCCTTCCTGCATGCGATCCCGGCGATGGGCTCGAAGTTCGTGGCCCCGGCGAAATCCGGGCCCTCGAGCCAGCCGTCGCGCGCCAGCGGCGCCTACGAGGGCACGCTGGTGTTCAGGCTGGAGGAGGCACCCTGACGGAGCGCTTGTGTGAAGCCCATGAGCTGCATCGGGGCGAAGGGCAGCATCGGCCAACCCGCGTTGGCGCGTTCAGCAACGCGGGTGGCGGGGGCCTGGGGTCGAAGGCTCGCTCACTGCTTCACCCCAATCGGGGAGTCGCAGGAGGGCAGGGGGGCGAGGCCCGGGATCAGTTCCTTCAGCCAGCTGCGGTCTGTGGCGGTGGTGTCCTGCGTGCGAAGGGAGCCGCCAAATTCTCCCTGGCTGCTGAGTGAGTTGTTCGTGTCGTTGACCAGTGCGCGCCTTTCCACGGTGCCCCAGTTGGAGGCGATGATGACAGTGCCAGCGTAATTGACCTTCCCCGGTTTCACCACGAAGTGGTAGGTTTCCTCCTTCGGCAGGTCGAAGGTCATCTCGGCGGCCTCACTTGCGTCCTCGCTCGAGAGGTATTGCACCTGGCTGAGGCGGTAGGTGCCTGCGGGAACGGAGAGGATCGCCATGGAGACGGCGTAGCGGCCGCCCGCCACCCGCTTGGGGAAGCGCGGCTTTCCGTCGCGTCCGTGGGCCTTCGCCATGTCGAGCTTGTAGCGTTTTTTTGTGGTGGTGTCCTGAACGATCACATGGTCGATCGGAACGTCGACGCCGTCCAGGGCGAGTGACAGGCAGACGATCGGGAGGGTGGTGGGTTTCACCTCGGCCTGTCCGATGGCGGCCGCCAGGGGCACCTTGGTCTGCGCAAACGCGCAGGGGGCCAGCAGCAAAGACAGGGCGAGGCACAGGATGGGGCGTCGAAGGATATTCATTGGGCGGGGCAGGGTATGCCCCAGGCGAAGCGTGGACTCCGGGAGGGGGCGGGGGCCAAGGTTGGGGCGCAGGGGGGGGCACGGCAGCAATACGAGCGCGGAGAAGGTGCTGTCAACAGGCCGTCGCCGGGCCGCCTATCCTACAAACAAATGGAATCCATCGTAGTAAGGAATGTGCTTCGGTGGCCTGGGCACCGGGGCACTTAGGGGGGCGTGGTCGTTTCACTTTCTGCTTCCTGCATCTTGAAGGGTGCTTGCGTCTGCTTTTCCGTGCGCAGCGCCTTGCACAAGTGCGCCCCAGGGTAAATCGTGCGTCATGAAGTATCGGGAAAGTGGCATGCCTGAGCAGGCCTATTGGGAGACTCTCTTCGACGTCGAGGGCGTCCTCGATTGTTTCTCACTTGGTCCGAGTACCGGGGCTGTCGCCGAACTGGGCTGCGGCTACGGCACGTTCACCCTCGAGGTTGCCAAGCGCACTGGCGCCCTCGTTCACGCCTTCGACATCGACCCGGCAATGGTCGAGGTGACGCGGCGGCGTGCCTCGCAGCAGGGACTCTCGACCGTGCTCGTTGCGCAACGCGATGTGTTCGCGGACGGCTTTGGCCTTCCCGACGCCTCCTGTGGCGCCGCGCTTCTTTTCAATATCCTGCATGGCGAGGCTCCGGTGGAGATGTTGCGTGAGGCGGCCCGTGTCGTCGTTGCGGGCGGTACTGTTGCCGTCATCCATTGGCGCAGCGACATCGACACCCCGCGCGGGCCCAGCCCGGAGATCCGCCCAGGTCCCGAGCAGATCCTTGCGTGGGCCCAGGCCGTGCCCGAGCTGTGCGTGGAGACGCCCCCGGTGCTGCTTCCGCCCTGGCACTTTGGCGTGCGCCTCACGAAGCGAGATCCGCGGGTTTAGGTGGCGCGCCTCCCGAGCTTGGTGGCGTCAGGGCAACGGTAACCCAGGCGGTCCCCCCCCCCCGGCGGGCACCTCGCGCCG
>JAHFTI010000198.1 GCA_023265535.1 Opitutaceae bacterium | reverse complement strand
CGATCTCCCCAAGTCCGGCATCCGCGACTTCTTCGAGATCGTCTCCAAGATGAAGAACGTCATCTCGCTGGGCATCGGCGAGCCGGACTTCGACACGCCCTGGCACATCCGCGAGGCCGCCATCTATGCCCTCGAAAAGGGCAAGACCCACTACACCTCCAACCTCGGCATGATCGAGCTTCGCCGCGCGATCAGCAGCTACGTCGAAAAGAACTTCGCCGTCAGCTACCGCCCCGACGACGAGGTCATCGTCACGGTCGGCGTCTCCGAGGCGCTCGACATCGCCTTCCGCGCCCTGGTCAACCCGGGCGAAAAGGTGATGTTCCACCAGCCCTGCTACGTCAGCTATTCGCCCAGCGTCACCCTCGTTCACGGCATTCCCGTGCCGGTGCCGACCTACGCCAAGGACAACTTCGCCCTCACCGCCGAGGCCCTGCGCGCCGCCTGGCAACCGGGCTGCAAGCTGCTCGTCCTCAATCTTCCCTGCAACCCGACCGGCGGCACCTGCACGCGCTCGCAGCTCGAGGAGATCGCCAAGTTCGCCGTCGAGAAGGACCTGCTGGTTCTCAGCGACGAGATCTACTCGGAGCTCACCTTCGACGGCCAGCACGTGAGCATCACGAGCCTGCCCGGCATGAAGGAGCGCTGCATCTTCCTGCACGGCTTCTCGAAGGCCTTCGCGATGACCGGCTGGCGCATCGGCTACGCCTGCGGCCCGGCGCCTCTCATCGACGCCATGATGAAGGTGCACCAATACTCCATGATGTGCGCCTCGATCATCTCGCAGGAGGCCGCCCTCGAGGCGCTCGTGCGTGGCGAGGACGGCATGAAGGCCATGCGCGACCAGTACCACCGTCGCCGCGACTTCATCGTCCGCCGCTTCAATGAGATCGGCCTCAAGTGCCACCTGCCGCGCGGCTCCTTCTACGCCTTCCCCTCGGTCGAGTCCACCGGCATGGCCGAGAAGGACTTCGCCGTAGGCCTGCTGAAGGCCCACAGCGTGGCGGTCGTGCCCGGCACCGCCTTCGGCGCCAACGGCACCGGCTTCGTGCGCGCCTGCTTCGCCACGAGCTACGAGCAGCTCATCGAGGCCAGCGACCGCATCGACAAGTACGTGCAGTCGATCAAACGCTGAGGACGGAGATCGGACGCCGGATGTCGGATGCCGGACTTCGGACTTCGGATATCAGATGTCGGAAGTCGGATGTCAGGTATTCGGTGCCGAGGGCAGATCCCTGATCCAGCAATTTTTGGCAAGGCGCGGGCCCCTCGGCTTCGCGCCTTTTTTGTGGCCGACTGCGAGGCGCGTTCAGGCTTTGGGCGAGGGCAGGGGGCCCTGCCAGGGCGACGCCACCGCTTTTTCTCCTCGCTACGCCCTCGGCCCGTCCTGATGATCGGACAACAATAGATTTTTGGCTGCGGCTTCCCGCCGTGGTCCTACCGGTCCTCAGCTCCTTCCTCCATGTCTCGTATCGTCGCCATCGTCGGACGCCCCAATGTGGGCAAAAGCCGCCTCTTCAACAGGTTGGCTCGCAAGCGTATTTCCATCGTCCACGACCAGCCGGGTGTGACGCGTGACGTCATTTCGACCGAGATCAAGGACGGGCAATACACGCTCCTGGACACCGGCGGCCTTGGCCTGAAGGGTGGCGAAAGCACCAAGCAACTCATTGCCGCCTCCGAACAGCAGGTGGAATTTGCCATCACCGCGGCCGACCTGATCCTTTTTGTCGTAGATGCCCGCGAGGGCCTGACGACCTTTGACGAGACCATTTCCGCCGGCATGCGCCGCGCCCGAAAGAATGTGCGCCTCGTCATCAACAAGGTGGACTTCAACGAGGAGAAGATCGACCTCGCCCCCTGGTACCGCCTGGGCTTCGGTGAGCCGGTCATGGTGTCCGCCGAGCACGGCCAGGGCGAGAGCGCGCTGCGCGAGGCCATCATTGAGGCTCTTGGGGCGCTTCCCGAGGTCGAGGAGACGGGCAAGACCGCCCAGGACCCGCTGTGCTTCTGTTTCATTGGGCGCCCCAACGTGGGCAAGTCCTCGCTGGGCAATGCCCTGCTGGAGAGCGACCGTCTCATTGTCAGCCCCATTCCGGGCACCACGCGTGACGCCGTGGAGATTCCCTTCGATTTCAAGGGCCGCGACGGCGAGATGTATCCGTTCCGCCTGATCGACACCGCCGGCATCAAGGCCCAGACGAAGCTCTCGTCCCCGGTCGAGTATTTTTCGCGCCTGCGTTCGCTCGATGCGATCGCCAAGGCCGACGTGGTCTTCATGGTGCTCGACGCCATGGACGGTGTCACCACGCAGGACAAGGCCATCGCCGGCGAGGCCATCAAGGAGCGCAAGCCCATCGTGGTCGTCGTCAACAAGTGGGACCTCGTGCACAAGGCCTTCAAGAGCGGCGAGGGCATCAAGGGTTTCAAGAGCGAGCGCGAGTACCGTGAGAAGTACGAGGCCGCCCTCTTTGAGCGCCTCTTCTTCACGCCCGGCTCGCCGCTGATCTTCGTGTCCGCCATGAGCGGCTACGAGATCGACCGCATGCTCAACGCCGCCGTCAAGCTGCACCGTTCACTCGACAAGAAGCTGCCCACGGCCCGCCTCAACGACACCCTTGCCGCCCTCTCCGAGCGCACGCCGCCTCCCTCGATCGGCAGCAAGCGTTTCCGCATGTATTATGCGGTGCAGACCGGCAACCGCCCCTACCGCATCAAACTGTTCTGCAACCGCGAGGAGCAGCTCACCGAGGCCTACCGCCGCTACCTCGAGGCCGGCATCGTCGAGGAGTTCGACCTCAACGGCTGCCCCATTTACTTCGACCTCGTCGGCAAGCCCAAGGGCGGCCTCAAGGTGTCCGTGCACGGCTCGGGCGCCCGCGACGGCACCCCGCTGCGCGTGCTCAAGTCCGAGAAGCCCCTGCCCAAGTGGAAGCAGGCCGAGGTCGACGAGGACTGAGGCGCGTGTCCGGCGAAGGACCGGGGCCCGTGCCGCACACGGGTCGATGGGACTTCGGCGGGCGCTCCCTTCACGCCCAACGGCCTTGGTATCCGGTCACTGAAACCCGCCAAGGCCGACGCCAACTCCACAGCCAGGTTCCCCTTCAGTCCTCCACCCGGGAGTATCCAAGATGTCACTACGCGTAGTTTTCCTCGGTTCCGATGGCATCGCCCTGCCGATGCTGGAATGGCTCGTCTCCCAGGCAACCGTGCCCGTGGAGCTCGTCGCGGTGTACACGCAGCCCGACCGTCCTGTCGGTCGCGGCCAGAAGGTGCAGGCCAACGCCATCAAGGCCTGGGCGCAGGGGCGCGGCATCCCGGTGCTCCAGCCTGAGCGCCTGACCGACGCCACGCGCGCCGAACTCGCCGCCTTCGCCCCCGACCTGGGCCTGGTCATGGCCTATGGACACATCTTGCGTGACGAGTTCATCGCAACGCCGCGCCTGGGCATGGTCAATTTCCACGCCTCGCTGCTGCCCGCCCTGCGCGGCGCGTCGCCCATCCAGACCTCGGTCGCCATCGGCGAGACGCGCACCGGCGTGAGCCTGATGCGCATCGTGCGCGAGCTCGACGCCGGCCCCGTGGCCGACTGCGCCGAGGTGAGTATCCATCCCCGTGATACAGCCCTCGAGGTGGAGGCCGCCCTGGCGGCCGGCTGCGTGCCGCTGCTGCAGCGCAACCTCGCCGCGCTCGCCGCCGGCACGGCCGACTTCGTCGACCAGGACCGCGCCGACGCCAGCTTCTGCCGCAAGCTCTCCAAGGAGGATGCGGTCATCGACTTTTCCAAGCCCGCCGCCGCCTGCGCCGCGCGCATCAACGGCCTCTTCCCCTGGCCGGCCACGTCCGCGGACATCGCCGGCACCCCGGTCAAGTTCGGCCTGGCCGACAGCCTCGGCACTGCCGCTCCGGCCTCGGCCGTACCCGGCCAAGTGCTCGGTTCCGACGACGAGGGCCTGCTGGTGGCGGCAGGCCAGGGGACCGTGCTCCGCCTGTTGCGCCTCCAGCGCCCTGGCGGCAAGATGCTCCCCGCCCGCGAATTCCTGCGCGGCCACGCCATCCCCGAGGGCACGGTGATCCCCTCGACTCCCGAGCCCCCACTGGTCGGCCCCGTTCCCTTCCCGCGCCCGAAAGTGAAGTGAGGGAAGGGTCAGGGAAGGGGTCATGCTTTACCTTTTACCTGCACCGGCGAAGCCGGCTGCAGGTAAAAGGTAAAGCATGACCCCTTCCCAAAGAAGGCTGGCGGACCGCGCGGCAATTCTTCAACTAGCCGCATGCCCAAAACGAGCGAGCGCACGAGTGTCTTTGGTGAGTCCGTGATCCGACGCATGACGCGCGTCGCCAACGCACATGGGGCGATCAACCTCTCGCAGGGCTTTCCCGACTTCGATCCGCCCGCCGAGCTTCTGGCCGCCGCCGAAGCGGCCGCGCGCAAGGGGCCGCACCAGTACGCCGTCACCTGGGGCGCCCCGAACTATCGCGAGGCCCTCGCCCGCAAGCATTCGCGCCACACGGGCCTCTCCATCGACCCGAACTCGCAGATCGTGGTCACCTGTGGCAGCACCGAGGCCATGATGGCGGCCATGATGACCGCCTGCAATCCGGGCGACAAGGTGGTCATCTTCTCACCCTTCTATGAGAACTACGTGGCCGACACGATTCTCTCGGGCGCAGAGCCGATCTACGTTCCGCTGCGCCCGCCCGCCTTCGGTTTTGACGAGCAGGAGCTGAGGCGCGCCTTCGAGCAGCGCCCCAAGGCCATCATCCTCTGCAATCCCTCCAACCCCTCGGGCAAGGTCTTCACGCGCGAGGAACTGCTCCTGATCGCCGGCCTCGCCGAGGAGTTCGACACCTGGGTCATCACCGACGAGGTGTACGAGCACATCCTCTACGCACCCCACCGCCACCTTTCCTTCGCCACGCTGCCGGGCATGTTCGAGCGCACGATCACCTGCGGCTCGCTCTCCAAGACCTACTCGATCACGGGCTGGCGCCTGGGCCACCTGATCGCCCCCGCAGCCTTCATCAACGAGGCCAAGAAGGTGCATGATTTCCTCACGGTAGGCGCCGCCGCCCCGCTGATGGAGGCCGCCGTGACTGCGCTCCAATTGCCTGACAGCTATTACGAGGGGCTCGTCGCCAGCTACACCGAGAAGCGCGATGTCTTCCTCGGAGCGCTCGACCGCGCGGGCCTGACCTATACACGCCCCGATGGCGCCTACTACGACATGGTCGACATCTCGGAGTTCGGCCATGCCGATGACACGGCCTTTGCCGAATGGCTGATCCGCGATGTGGGCGTGGCCGGCGTGCCCGGCTCAAGCTTCTTCCGCGAGCCGGTGCGCCACCTGATCCGCTTCCACTTCGCCAAGAAGACCGAGACCCTCACCGCTGCAGGCGAGCGCCTGCTCGCGCTGCGCGGGCGCAATCGCCTCTTCAAGGGGGCCTGAAGGCTGCAGGGCCGGGGCTGCACTGCCTCCTCCGGAGCGGGTTGGCCGCAGTGTCGACCTATGTATGGGAAGGCATGGCGTGCATCGTGGTGAATCATTGGCTGCTCAGAGTCAGGGCACAGGGCGTGAGCCCCGGGGATTCCGCCACCAATGTGAGGGTGCCGCTGTGCTTGCTGACTTGAACCATGGCTTGCGCCAGTCCGTTGAATAGCGAGCGCGCATGGGCCTTGTCAGGCTCGTGGCAACTGGGATCGCCATTGCCCACGCCGATGAGCCTGCCCGGGCCTTTCAGAGTGAAGGTGACCTTGTGGTTTGCCACGGGGACCGGTCGTCCCATGGCGTCCAACGCCTCGACTGTCACCATGGCCACGTCTGCACCGTCTGCGGCAAGCGAGCACCTGTCCGCAGTGAGGCGCAGGGCCACAGCCTCGGTGGTGGTCTCGTGTGAGACCTCGCTCCAGCGCCCAGCACGCAGGCCCTTTGCCACCAACTTCCCCGGGGTGTACTTTACCTTCCATTCCAAATGTTTCATCGGAACGGTCCGCTGCCTTCCCTGCGAGATGCCGTTCAGGAAGAGTTCCACTTCCTCGAAGTTTGTATGGACCCAGACGGGGATTTCGCGTCCTTCGCTTCCCGCCCAGTTCCAATGGGGAAAGAGGTGCAAGACGGGTTCCTCGCTCCACTGTGCCTTGTAGTAATAGTAGCTGTCCTTGGGGAAGCCACAGATGTCCATGAAGCCGTAATGGCAATTGATGACGGGCCAGCCAAAGGGACGCGGTTCGCCCTTGTAGTCGAAGGCTGCCCAGACAAAGCCGCCCCCGATGAAGTCACGTGTGGCCACCGGCGGCCAGGCATTCTCCACAGTCTGGCCGGCAGGGCCAGCAGAGATGCTGTAGGCAGCGATGTGGCCGCGTTCACGATCGCCATGGTAATCCTCCCAACGTTGCATGGTGTACACGCCGCGCGTGGTAATCTCACTGGCGATCTCAGAGGCGATGAGCGGGGCCTTCGGGAAAAGCGCGTGTACGGAATCATAGACCCAGGGATTGTAATTGATGCCGATGACATCGAGCACACTTCCCATCCCCTTTGCACTGTCGAAGCCGCCGTTCATCGCAGCGGTGATCGGACGTGTCGGATCCAGTTCCAGCACGCGTTGTTTCATGGCCTGGATCATGGCAGCCGCCTGCTCCGATCCCTGGATCCATTGCTCATTGCAGAGGGACCAGAGAATGATGCTCGGGTGGTTTCGGTCGCGCAACACGAGTGAGGAGAGGTCGCGATGTGCCTTGGCGGGCGCATCCTTCGGGGTCTGGTCCACATGGGTGTCGCCCATGTGACGGTTTTCGGCGATGACGAGGAAGCCCAGCCGGTCGCATTCATCGAGGAGAAAAGGCGCCACCGGATTGTGGGACATGCGAATCGCGTTGCAGCCGACTTCCTTGAGTCGCTCCAGCTTCCAGGTGAAAATCCTGTCCGGAACCGCCACCCCCACGCCTGCATGGTCCTGATGCATGTTCACACCCTGAAGCTTGAGGGACCTGCCATTCAGGATGACCCCGCGGGCCGCGTCGAAGCGCACCTCACGCACGCCAAAGCGGGTCAAAACCTCGTCCACCTTTCGGTCGCCAATCAGCACGCTGCTTCGCACGCGGTACAGGTAGGGCCTTTGCGGCGACCAGAGAAGCGCCTTCGGCAGGCCGTCTCGATGTTGATCGACCGTGAGGCGATCGTCGACACGTTCTACAACATACCGAAGTTCCAGGAGGCGGGTCTGAACGCCACGGGTCTGTATCACACGCACGACTACGCTGGTCAGCCCAACTGGATCGATCCGATGAAGAATGCCGCGGACCTGGGTGAAGGCGCCAAGAACTTTAAGTTCAACGTAGCCGAGGCCAAGAAGCTTATCAGCGCCGCCGGCAAGGACGGCTTCGCCTTCCCC
>JAHFTI010000197.1 GCA_023265535.1 Opitutaceae bacterium | reverse complement strand
TCCGTGTCCCCCTCCTTGTCCACCTGCCGCGCAGCCTGCGCCGCTTCCAGCTGGGCGTGACCAGCGCCGACCTGGTCACCCTCCTGGACGTGCACGGCTGGACGCGCCGCTGGGCCGGTATCCAAGCCACCACTACACCTCCCCCGCCCCGCCTCGTGCAGGCCTGCTCCATGCCCTCCGTCGTGCGGCTGCCCCACCAGTGCGACCGCACCTGGACCGCCCTGAGAACCCGGGACACGAAGCTGGTCCTCAACTCCGACGGAAGCCCCTGGCTGCTCTTCGACCTCAGGAAGGACCCTGGCGAGCTCCACAACCTCGCCGGCACCCCCGGCCAGGAGGCGCGCATCGCCACGCTGCAGGCCCTGGCGCAATGATCTTGTTGCCTCGGAAGGCAGCCCGCCCACATTTCTCCCCGAAACACACCGGCTGTGCCCCTTCCCGCCCCCACCCTCTTCTCCCTCGTCATACCCGCCCGCGACGAGGAGGCCTCCCTGCCTCCGACCCTGCGCGCCTACAGGGATGTGCTGCAGGCGGCGGGCATCCCGCATGAGTTCGTGGTGGTGGACGATGGAAGCAGGGACCGCACCTGGCAGGTCCTCCAGGAGCTGAAGGCAGAGATCCCCGGCCTCACCCCCCTTCAGAACACAGGCCCCCATGGCTTCGGTCGGGCGATCATCCACGGCCTCGACCACATGCGCGGCGACGCCTGCGCGATCGTGATGGCCGACGCCTCGGACTCCCCCGAGGACGCGGTCCGCTACTGGCGCCTTCTGTGCGAGGGCCATGAGTGCGTCTTTGGCAGCCGCTTCATCCGGGGCGGCCGCACCGTGGACTACCCGCGCGTCAAGCTGCTCATCAACCGCCTCGCCAACCTCTTCATCCGGTTCCTCTTCCGTATCCAGCTGAATGATACGACGAACGCCTTCAAGGCCTACCGCGCACACGTGATCGAGGGCTGCCGCCCGCTCCTGGCCCCCCACTTCAACCTCACGATCGAGCTCCCCCTGAAGGCCATCGTGCGGGGCTACAGCTACACCATCATACCCATCTCCTGGCAGAACCGCCGCCATGGGGTGGCCAAGCTCAGGATCAAGGAGATGGGCAGCCGCTACTTTTTCATCTGCATGTATGTCTGGCTGGAGAAATACTTCAGCCGCGGGGACTACCGCCGCCCCCAGAACCGCCCCTGAACGATGAAGGCCGCCCCCTCCCTCACCCCGGCGCTCGATGGCGTGCGCGGCCTCGCCTTCCTCACGGTCCTGCTCTCCCACTGCAACGACTACACCTCGCGCCCCCTGTTCCTGTCCGATGGGCAGGTCGGGGTCTGGCTCTTCTTTGTCCTGAGCAGCTTCCTGCTGGCCCGCCCCTGGTTCGAGGATCCCGCCCCCCTGCGCAGCCCCGCCACCTGGCTGCGCTACCTGGTGCGACGCCTCCTGCGCATCTACCCCCTCTTCCTCCTCTACCTGGTCCCGCTCTGGCTTGTCGCGCATGTCCCGCTCTCCAAGTGCCTTCGTATCCTTGTCCTGGATACAGTACATGGCGTCGACTGGTCGCTCTTCGTGGAGTTCCGCTTCTACCTGCTCCTCCCCGTCCTGATGCTGCCGCTCGCGCTGGGCCTGGGTCGCCGCCTGCATCTCGCCTTTCTCGCAGTGCTCATCCTGCTCGGCCTGCTGGCCTTCCCCTTCTGGCGGCCTCATCACACCTGGCTCTGGGCCGGCCTCCCGGTCTCGGGATGGACGGGCAATGCCTGGTTCCTGAGCTACCTGGGCTGCTTCCTCGTCGGCATGGTGGCCGCCGCCTTTGCCGCCCCCGCAGCAGCCGCCCCGGGAAGGGCCCGCCATTGGGGAGATTTCGCCACCCTCCTGGGCCTCGCCTCCCTGCTCATGATCCCCCTGGCGCGCCAGTACACCGACTGGGGCGCTGCCACCGACTACGCCGTCTTCGCGCACCTGTGGTTCCCGTTCTCGGCCCTCTTTGCACTCTGGATCTGCCTGCTGTGCCGCCACGGGGGCGCCGCCTCGCGCCTGCTCTCCCTGCGCCCGCTGCGCTTCCTAGGCGCCATCTCCTACCCGGGCTACCTCAGCCACGTCTTTGTGCTGCACGCCTTCAAGCCCCTGCTCCCCCACGGGAACCTGGTCTTTGTGCTCTGCTCCATCGGCGCCACCCTGCTCTGTTCCTGGCTGCTGCACGTCACGGTTGAAAAGCCCCTGTACCGGCTGCGGCCCGCTCACTGACCGGGCCATGCTGCGGTGCGGCACCACCCGCCCCCCTGCTGGTCCTGCACCTCGTCCCTGGCGCCAGGCCAGAAAGAGGGAAGCTCCCCCCCACCACGTGCGCCCGCCCCGGTGTCGCACTGCGCCATGACGTGCCACCCTGTCCCCTCCCGTGGGACAAAGCGCCCGGCGCCTGCCCGCCCCCCCGTCCCGCCCCAGAGCGACGGGGCCTTTTGTGTGGCTTGGCGCGCCGCCTGCAGATACACTCGCAAAGCACCCAAGAGAAAGCACACACCATGGATTTCGCGAAACTCACCACCATGTCCCGCCAGGCCGTCACCGACGCGCAAAACCTCGCGCGCCGGCTGCAGCACAGCGAGGTCGACACCTGGCACCTCTTCCACGCCCTGCTCAACCAGGAGGGTGGCATTGTCCCCGGCCTTGTCGAAAAGATGGGCCTGCAAGTCAGCGCACTGGTGCTTTCCGTCGACCGCGAACTCGAGCGCCTGCCCAAGGTGTCCGGCTCCGTCGACGCCTCCCGAATCTACGTGACCCAGGCGGTCAACGAGGCCCTCACGCGCGCCGAGGAGGAGGCCTCCCAGCTGAAGGATGAGTTCGTGAGCGTCGAGCACCTCTTCCTGGGCCTGCTCGAGGTCGCCAAGCCCGAGTCCTTCAAGAAGCTCCTCCGCTCCTTCACGCTCGAACGCGACCGCATCATGAAAGCCCTGCGCGAACTGCGCGGCTCCCAGCGCGTCACCACCGAGTCCCCCGAGGGCACCTACAACGCCCTCGAGAAATACGGCATCGACCTCGTCGCCCAGGCCCGCAAGGGCAAGCTCGACCCCGTCATCGGACGCGACGACGAGATCCGCCGCACCATCCGCATCCTTTCCCGCCGCACCAAGAACAACCCCGTGCTCATCGGCGAGCCCGGCGTGGGCAAGACCGCCATCGTCGAGGGCCTCGCCCAGCGCATCCTGCGCGGCGACGTGCCCGAGGGACTGCGCGACAAGAGCATCTTCTCCCTCGACATGGGCTCCCTCATCGCCGGCGCCAAGTACCGCGGCGAGTTCGAGGAGCGCCTCAAGGCCGTCCTCCAGGAAATCCGCCAGAGCGAGGGCCGCATCATCCTCTTCATCGACGAGCTGCACACCATCGTCGGCGCCGGCAAGACCGAGGGCGCCATGGACGCGGGCAACCTGCTCAAGCCCATGCTCGCCCGCGGCGAGCTCCACTGCATCGGCGCGACCACCCTGGACGAGTACCGCCGCTACATCGAGAAGGACGCCGCCCTCGAGCGCCGCTTCCAGCCCGTCCAGGTCGACCAGCCCTCCGTGCCCGATGCCGTCTCCATCCTGCGCGGCCTGCGCGAGCGCTTCGAGCTGCACCACGGCGTGCGCATCCAGGACGCCGCCCTCGTCTCCGCCGTCACCCTTTCCCAGCGCTACATCCCCGACCGTTTCCTTCCCGACAAGGCGATCGACCTCGTCGACGAGGCCTGCGCCATGATCCGCACCGAGATGGACTCCATGCCGCAGGAGCTCGACGAGCTCACGCGCCGCGTGCTCCAGCTCGAGATCGAGGAGACCGCCCTCGCCCAGGAGAAGGACGAAGCCAGCGCCCGCCGTCTCGACGTCCTCCGCCGCGAGCTGGGCGACGCCCGCAGCCGTGCACAGGCCCTGCGCCTCACCTGGGACAAGGAGAAGGCCTCCATCGAGCGCGTCAGGCGCGTGCGTGAGGAGCTCGAGGCCACCCGCCTCGAGATGGAACGCGCCGAGCGCGCCTACGACCTCAACCGCATCGCCGAGCTGCGCCACGGCCGCATCCCGCAACTCGAGAACGAGCTTCGCCAGCTCGAGAAAAGCGGCGCCGCCACCACCCTCTTCCGCGAGGAGGTGTCCGCCGACGAGATCGCCACCATCGTGTCGAAGTGGTCCGGCGTGCCCGTCTCCCGCCTCCTCGAGGGCGAGCGCGAGAAGATCCTCCATCTGGCCGACACCCTGCACCGCAGCGTCATCGGCCAGGACGAGGCCGTCACCCTCGTGTCCGAGGCTATCCTGCGCGCCCGCGCCGGCATCAAGGACCCGCGCCGCCCCGTCGGCTCCTTCCTCTTCCTCGGCCCCACGGGCGTAGGCAAGACCGAGCTCGCGCGCTCCCTCGCCGCCCAGCTCTTCGACTCGGGCGACGCCATGGTGCGCCTCGACATGTCCGAGTACATGGAGAAGCACTCCGTCTCCCGCCTCGTCGGCGCGCCTCCGGGCTACGTCGGCTACGAGGAGGGCGGCCAGCTCACCGAGGCCGTGCGCCGCAAGCCCTACTCCGTCGTGCTCTTCGACGAGATCGAGAAGGCCCACCCGGACGTATTCAACATCCTGCTGCAGGTGCTCGACGACGGCCGCATCACCGACTCGCAGGGCCGCACCGTGGATTTCCGCAACGCCGTCATCATCATGACCTCCAACCTCGGCTCGCGCCACCTGCTCGAGGGCGTCACCGACGACACCATCCCCGAGTCCGTGCGCGAGGCGGTCATGGCCGACCTGCGCGCCGCGTTCCGCCCGGAATTCCTGAACCGCATCGACGAGACCATCCTCTTCAAGCCCCTCTCGCTCGAGGAGATCACGAGGATCGTCGACCTGCTCCTCAGCTCCATCAACGCCCGCCTCGCCGAGCGCGGCATCGCCGTCGAGCTCGACGCCAAGGCCCGCACCTGGGTGGCCGAGCGCGGCTACGATCCGGTCTTCGGCGCCCGCCCCCTGCGCCGCTTCCTGCAGCGCCAGGTGGAGACGCCCGTCGCCCGCGCCCTCCTCGAGGGCAAGCTGCTGGAGGGCGGCACCGCGAAGTTCACCCTCAGGAACGGTGAACTCAGCCTGAAACCCTAGGCGCGTTCCCGGTCAGTCGTGTAGTTGATCCAAAGCTACAATCCTGCATCTGCCGCAGCAGCGGCGCCCTCCATAGCTGCCCAAGCAGCGACGGAGTGCGGCTAGGCCAGCCACCCGCGCACCAGCCCCACGAAGCGCTCGCGCGCATCCATGTGGGGGTTGTGCCCGGACTCGGCGATGATCTCGATCTCCGCCATGGGGAAACGCTCCTGGATGCCCGCCCAGTCGCCCGGCTGCACATAGCGCGATTTCCCGCCCGTGATGAACAGGGCCGGGCACACGCAGCGGTCGGCCGCCCCGAGCGGGTCCGACTCCAGGTGCGGTAGTGCCTGAGTCAATACAGGCAGGTTGACCATCCAGCGCCAGCCGCCGCCCTCGAGCGCCTCGAGGTTGGTCACCAGGAATTTCCTCATGGCCCAGTCCCCCACGCGCGCCTCCAGGCGCAGCTCGGCCTCCGAACGCGAGCGCAGCGAGGGCAGCTCCAGCTCGTTCATCGCAGCGAATTCCGCGCGGTGCGCGTACGAAAGGTAGTCCTTGGGGGCGATGTCCACGACGATCAGCCGCTCCACGCGCTCCGGATGCCTGCAGGCGAAGAGCATCGCCACCTTGCCGCCCATGCTGTGCCCCATCAGGTGCACGCGAGCCAGGCCATGATGGTCCAGCCAGGCCAGCAGGTCCGCCACCATGGCCCCATACTCCATGCCCTCATGGTGCGGCGACGAGCCATGGTTGCGCAGGTCCACGGCGTACACGTGATAATCCGCCGCCAGGTCGCGCCCCACCATCTGCCAGTTGCGCGACGAGCCCAGCAGCCCGTGCAGCACCACCAGCGGCGCCTTGCCCACGGTCCCGAAATCCCTGTGAAACAGCTTCATGGTCGGCAGCTCAGGAGCGGCCGGCCGAAGCCTGCCGCGCGTTCCTCACTCCACGCACATCGTTTCTCGATTCTCGCTCGTCGCGTCCCGCTTCGCCCGAGGATCACCTCAGCTGAAGCGTGTCCGCCTCGAAGGTGATGCCCAGGCCGGGCACCTCGACCGCCTTGCGGCCACCCTGCTTGCGCACGGTGCCGGCGATCCAGGCGTCGTAGCCCGAAGCCTTCGCCGCGGCCACGGTGGCATCGGCGAGCTCGGGGGAGACATAGGCCGCGAAACCCACGCCCATGTTGAAGGTGGCATAGGCCTCGCGCTGCTCGATCGGGCCCGCCTTCTGAAGGAAGGTGAAGAGCGCGGGCTCGGGACGCAGCTCGGTGATCTGGTAAACGAAGGGCTCGTCCAGGCGCATCAGCTTGCGCCAGCCATGGCCCGTGACGTGCGCCGCGTAGTTCAGCTTGATGCCGCGCTTCTGGCACTCGGCCACGAACTTCACGTAGATCACCGACGGGGCCAGCAGCGCCTCGCCATAGCTGCGGCCATCGCCGATCGGGGTCTGGTAGCCTTCGGGCAGGCGGTCCGCGATCAGGCGGCAGAGCGAAAGTCCGTTGGTCTGCACACCCGAGCTCGCCAGGAAGACGATCTTGTCGCCGTCCTTCACGTCGCCCGTGATGCGCAGGCTCTTGGGGGCGATGCGGCCGATGGCCGAGCCCGCCAGCACGATCGTCTCCGGATTGATGAGACCCTTGAGCGTCGGCGTCTCGCCGCCACCCCAGACCGCGCCCGACTGGCGGCAGCCCTCGGCCCAGCCGGCCACAAGCGCGTTCATGCGCGTCTGGTCGGTGAACCACTCGGAGGCGCCCACGGCAGCGTGCATGGCCACCGAGATCGGCAGTGCACCGCAGGTGGCCAGGTCGTTCACAATGGTCGCGACGGTGTCGACGGCGATCTCGGCATAGAAGCACTTGCCCGTCTTCGCATACACCGCGTCGGCCACCAGGTTCTTCGTGCCAAGGCCTTCCTCGACGTGCGCCAGGTAATGGTCCGGCGCCTCCATCAGGTAGCAACTCTCGCCGCGCACGGTCGCCGGCTCGCTGTAGCCATGGTCGGTGAGCAGCCCCGCCGTCGTGCGGGCGGCCTGCTGGCAGGCGCGCTTGAAGGCGTCGAGCTGGTCGTAGCGGACTCCGGAGGATTCGTAACTGAGGGAGGACATGGTCGTTTCGCGTTCTGGGTTCGTGTCGTTCGTGTCGTTCGTGTCGTTGGGTCCGCGCGTCCGGCTATGCCGCCCGCCCGGACCGCTGCGCTCAGTAGCTGCGACCCTCCGACTTCTCAAAATAATTGATGTAGGCCTGGTTCACCACGCGGTAGCCGCCCGGTGTCGGGTACTTGCCCGTGAAATACCAGTCGCCCGAATGGTTCGGCACGGCGGCATGCAGG
>JAHFTI010000196.1 GCA_023265535.1 Opitutaceae bacterium | reverse complement strand
TTCGCCGTGGGTGTTTACCTGCCCATCTCCTCGTCCACGCCGATCTTTGTCGGTGGCATGATCCGCTGGCTGGTCGACCGCTACAGGCGCCGCAGCAAGGAATGCCGCGAGCTGAGCGAGGAAAAGTTCGCAGAGGAGAGCGACAAGAGCCCCGGCGTGCTGCTGGCCTCGGGCTACATCGCGGGCGGCGCCATCGCCGGCATCGTCATCGCCTTCATGGCGGCGCGTTGCACGGATCTAGACACCGCCATCACCAAATGGTCGTCCGAATTCAACCCCTTCTTCGGCGGCGCCTGGGCCGACGCCCTGTCGATGATCCCCTTCGTCGCCATCTGTGCCTTCCTCTATCTGGTGGCGCGCGGAAAACTTCTGGCCCCGAAGACACGCGGCTAAGCGCGGTGCCGGCCAGCCAGTTTGGGAAAGCCCGGTCATCCCCATGGGAGACCGGGCTTTTTGTCGCCCCCACAAACCGGGGCGTGAGGAGCGCTAATACACGCAAACACGATTTCCACTAGCAGAGTCAGGGGGCTCGGAGGTCTGGGCAAAGCCGGAGGCCGGGTGTATAAGGGAATCAATCCCAAGTGAATGATGGGTAGCTGCTCCCGCAGCATTTCGCCGGCGGGGGAGGTCCCATCGACTAGTCATACCCTGCCATCATGTCCCGGGCCCACCATACCCCCCTCCGGAGACTCAACTGGCGCCGCCTTGCCCTGTGGCTGGCTTGCCCGCTGTTTCTCGGAGCCTTCATAGTCGAGGAGCTGCTTGCAGCTGACTCCGCCACCGCGGCACACACGGGAGGAGGCTTCAGGCTGTTCTCCCTTTTCAGCGATCCGCGCTACACCCCGCTTGAGGTGGGCTCGCTCATCGCGGTGCTCGTCGTTGCCATCGCCGGCCTCGCCTACGCAATGCTGCTGTCGAAGCAGGTGCACGCGGCCGACCAGGGCACACCGCGCATGCAGGCGGTCGCCGCCGCCGTGCGCGAGGGCGCCAACGCCTACCTCAGCGCACAGTTCAAGCGCATCTGGCCGCTCATCGCCGTCATCGCGGTCCTGCTCTACCTGACCACGCAAAGCAACGAGGAGGCCTTCCGGCTCGGGCGCGCGGCCGCCTTCCTGGTGGGTTCGATCTTCAGCTGGTGCGTGGGCTACGTGGGCATGCGTTATGCCACCATCGGCAACCTGCGCGTGGCAGCGGCAGCCCGCCACTCCTATGGCGAGGCCATGCAGCTAGGCTACCGCACGGGCACCATCACCGGCATGCTCACCGACGGCCTCGGCCTTCTCGGCGGCACCCTCATTTTCCTGGCCTATGGCGAGGAGGCCTACCAGGCCCTCCTCGGTTTCGGCTTCGGCGGCACACTCATCGCCCTCTTCATGCGCGTGGGTGGCGGCATCTACACCAAGGCGGCCGACGTCGGCGCCGACCTCGTGGGCAAGATCGAGAAGAACATCCCCGAGGATGATCCGCGCAACGCAGCCACCATCGCCGACAACGTGGGCGACAACGTAGGCGACTGCGCCGGCATGGCCGCGGACATCTTCGAGAGCTACGAGGTCACCATGGTGGCCGCCATGATCCTCGGCCTGGCCAGCTTCGGCCACAAGGGCGTGATCTTCCCGCTGCTGGTGCGCGGCATCGGCGTGCTGGGCTCGATCATCTCCACCTACACGGTCAAGGCCCCCCCGGGCTCCGACTCCAACTGCGCCCTGCACAGCGTGCACCGCGGCTTCTGGATCGGCAGCCTCATCTCGGTGGTGGGCTTCTTTGCGCTGGGCGCGGGCTACCTGAACTTCGATGCAGCCTACCTCGCAGCCAATCCCACGGCCGCCGCAGGCTTCCCGGGCGGCTCCGCCAACGCCCTTCCCTGGTGGGCGAACCTGGGCCTCGCCGACACCGACATGCGCCCGGTCCTCACCTGCCTCGTCGGCGTAGTGCTGGCCGTGGTGCTCAACAAGGTGACCTCCTACTTCACGCACACCGACCACGCGCCGGTGCGCAGCCTGGCGCGCAGCTGCCAGACCGGCCATGCCACCAACATAATCCAGGGCATCGCCGTGGGTTATGAGAGCACCGTCGCCTCCGTCTTCGTGATCGCGGGCGCCATCCTGCTCTCCTGCCTCTGCTACACGGGCACCCCGCCGCTCTTCGTCGCCTACGGCGTCGCCATGACCGGCATCGGCATGCTCACCCTCACGGGCAACACGATCTCCATGGACGTCTTCGGTCCCGTGGCGGACAACGCCAACGGCATCGGCGAGATGGCCTACGACAAGGAGGAGATGGAACGCGAGAAACCGGGCAGCCACGCCCGTGCGCGCCGCATCCTCGCCGACCTCGACGCGGTGGGCAACACCACCAAGGCCGAGACCAAGGGCATCGCGATCGGCTCCGCCGTCATCGCGGCGGTGTCGCTGTTCGCCTCGTTCATCGCGGTCATCGCGGTGGGCAGCGAGGAGCGTATCCATGAAATGACTACGGCGCAGTACATGGCGGAGGCGGGCCGGCTCTCGGTCGCGCAGCCCATGGTGCTGATCGGCTTCCTCATCGGCGGCTCGATCCCCTTCCTCTTCAGCTCGATGCTCATCCGCGCGGTGGGCCGCGCAGCCTTCCTCATCGTGAAGGAATGCCGCGTGCAGTTCCGCGACGCCGAGATCTGGGCCGGCACCAAGAAGCCCGACTACGGCCGAGTGGTCTCCATCTGCACCGACTCGGCCCAGCACGAGCTCATCGGCCCCGGACTGCTCGCCCTGCTCAGCCCGGTCGCCGTGGGCATGCTGCTCGGGCAACAGGCCCTGGGTGGTTTCCTCGCGGGAATGATCCTGACGGGCCAGCTGCTGGCCGTCTTCATGGCCAACGCGGGCGGCGCCTGGGACAATGCCAAGAAGTACATCGAGGACGGCCACTACGGCGGCAAGGGCAGCGAGCCGCACCATGCGGCCGTCACGGGCGACACCGTGGGCGATCCGCTCAAGGACACCGCCGGCCCCGCCATCAATCCGCTCATCAAGGTGATGAACATGGTGAGCCTGCTCAGCCTGGGCCTCGTCGTGCAGTACAACGTGGTGTCCGGCACCGAACAGCGCTGGTTCGGCTTCGGCGCCGCCGCCCTCTGCATCGCGATCCTCTCGGTCGCCCTGTGGTGGAGCAAGCGCGAGTCCAAGGAACTCCAGGAGATGACGGGAGAGGGCAATGGCAACGGAGGGAAATGAGCGCCTCGATGCGCCCCTGACCCTCCGAGCCACCTGATTCCCCGACCCATTCCAAGCCCGCGAGGCCCTGCCTCGCGGGCATTTTCATGCCTGCCCGAGCGGGGAACAGGGGCCTGCCGTTTTCGCAAGGCGCAGCAGTTCCTCGGTGGTGAGCGAACGGCGCAGGCTGCGGGCGGTGCCGCGGACAAGGGGCAGGAGTTCCCGGGCGCTGGCTGTGTCGACCAGCACACCCGCCTCGCGCAGGGCCTCGCGCAGGGACTGGAGTCCGCTTTTCCAACCCACGACAAAGGGCTCGCGCTCGCGTCCGATCAGGGCCGGGTCGAAGGCCTCGTAGCTGCGGGTGTTCCGGAGGAGACCGGCGCAGTGGAGTCCCGACTCGTGGCGGAAGACGGCCGACCCGACCACGGGGGCCTCGGGGGCCACGGGCCGGCGGGAGCATTCGGCGACCAGGGCGGAGAGCGAGGAGAGCGCGTGGGGATCGACCCCGCACTCACCGCCATGGGCCACGCGCCAGGCCATGACCACCTGCTCGAGCGCGGCGTTGCCCGCACGCTCCCCAAGGCCGTTTACGGTCAGGCTGAGGGCACCCGCGCCGGCGCAAAGCGCAGCCAGGCTGTTGGCGGTGGCCAGGCCCAGGTCGTCATGGGCGTGGAACTCGAGCTGGAGGCCGGGCGCCAGTGCGGAAAGCTCCGCCACGTCACGGGCGACGCGCGCCGGATGGGCCACCCCCACGGTATCCGCAAGCCGGATACGTTTGGCGGGAGTCGCGGCCACGCAGGAGACAAAGTCGCGCAGGAACCGGGGGTCCGCCCGGGAATAGTCCTGGGCCCCGACCGCCACGAAGGAAAAACGCCCGGCCGCCAGTGCGGTCAGGCGGCGCAGCTCTGAAAGCACCCAGGGGCGCGTGCGTCCCCAGGTGGAGAGGTGCAGGTCGGAGACCGGGAAGGACAGATGCACGCGGGTCGCCCCGGAGGCGGCGGCGGCATCCAGGTCCGACTCCACGGCACGGCACCAGGCCAGAACCCGCCCGTGCCCGCAGGCCTTGAGGATGGCGGAAAAATCGGCGCGCGCCTCCTCCCCCATCGCGGGTATGCCCGCTTCCAACTCGTCCACCCCCGCCTCCAGGAGCGCCTTGGCCATGCGCAGCTTGTCGGCCCGCAGGAAGACGACTCCGGCCGCCTGCTCTCCGTCGCGCAAGGTGGTGTCGATGATCCAGGGTCTCATGGGTGAAGGGGGTCCGGTGCGTGCAAACAGGCTCCGGCATGGACCCGGTGACACCAGAGCAGGACCCGGGCCAGTCCCGGTTCTCAGGACTTGATCATGTGCGCCTCGGCCAGCGTGCCGTTCTCAAAGGAATCCAGGATCTCGTCGGCGATGTCCGTGGTCACGCCCTTGTACCAATGGCCCGAGGGATAATCCACGACCACGGGGCCGTTCACGCAGCAGTTGAGGCAGCCGGTCATGGAGACCATGACGTCGCCCAGGCCGCGGGAGTCGACCTCCTCCTGGAGGTGCTGGACCAGTGCCAGGGAGCTTTTCTTGACGCAGGCACCGGCGGGGGTGCCGTTGGCGCGGAAACTTCCGCAGACAAAGAGATGATGTGCAGGTGTGCTCATGTGATGAATTGTGTATTTGGATTATAGCTACAGACAAAAACCGACCTCCGTCCCGACTCTGCCGCGGCGGCGGCACCCTCCGAAGCTGCGAGGCAGCGAAGGAGGGCGACATCCGACATCAGCCGCAGCCCGTCCCCGTGCCCTTGCAGCTGCTGCCGGAGCCGCAGCTGGAGAAGCGCCGCTTGAGGGCGGCCGGGATGGGCTGGTCCGAGAAGACGGCGCTGAGGCCCTCCTCGATGAGTCCTTCCATTTCAAGGACCTCGACTCCATGCCCCTCCAGGATCGCCTTGGGCTTGGGGCCCGCGGCGGTCACCAGAAATGCACGACAGTCATGAAGCATGGAGGCGAGGTCATGCCAGCGATGCTCGCCCGAGCCGGGTTCGGGGGCCTTGCGGACCTCCACGAACTTGAAACCGGAGGCGGTGCTCGCATCCCTGGCAAAAATGAGGACCCGGGCAGCCTCGCCCAGGTGCTGGTTAACAAGGGCGCCCTCCTCGGAGGCCACGGCCACATAGGGGCGGGGGCGTCCGCGCAGGACGCTGGAGCGGGCGAAGCGGTTGAGGCGCTCCATGCCCTCCTCGCTGATGCCCTCGTCGATCATGCCCACGGCATCGGCACGGCAACGCGCGCAGTGGGACATCTGCTTGAGGTGCTGGCCGCCCTGCAGTCGGGCGCGCGCCAGCTCCAGGCTGTCGGGAGGCAGCAGGTCCTCGAAGGCCGCACCGGCCACGGGCAGGAAGGCCATCACGTTCATGAGGTCCGCACCGAGGCCCGAGACCGTCTTGGCCACGTCGTTGACGTGGTGGTCGTTGATGCCCGGCATGAGGATGGTGTTGATCTTCACCACCACGCCGCGCGCCTTGAGGCGCGAGATGGCCTCCAGCTGGCGCTCCAGGAGCAGCTTGGCCGCATCCAGGCCGCGCAGCAGGCGGCGGCCGTCGCGGATCCACGCATAGATCCGGGCCCCCACCACGGGATCCACCGCGTTGACCGTGAGGGTCACGTGGCTGACCTCAAGGGCGGCAAGGTTGTCGATGAGGGGGGCGATGGCCAGGCCGTTGGTCGCCACGCATAGCATCATCGAGGGCCAGCGTTTGCGCACCGACACGAGGGTCTCCATGGTCTCGACGGGATTGGCAAAGGGATCACCGGGGCCGGCGATGCCGATCACGCTGAGGTTGGGCACCTTCGCCATGACCTCCTCGAGGTAGGGCACCGACTGGGAGGCGGGGAGCACGCTGCTGGTCACACCGGGGCGGCTCTCGTTCATGCAGTCGAACTTCCGGTTGCAGAAGTTGCACTGGAGGTTGCAGCGCGGGGCCACGGGCAGGTGGGCGCGTGCGTGCTTCCCATGCGCCTCGGCGCTGAAACACGGGTGCTTGTTGAAATCAAGGAGGGTGGAACCGGGAGCGGTGGAACAACGGCTTCCCTCCGCGTGGGTGCTGCAATTTTCTGTCAGGCTCATGTGTGGTGTCTCCTGTTTCCCGGTTCCCGAAGGCCGGTGGTCAAAGGTAGCTGTAACCGATGGATGATTTCTCCTGCTTCACTTCGAGCAGGGCGTTGGTGATGCGGTCAAAAAGCTGCTGCGTGCCCGCGTTGGCGAGCACCTGGATGCGCTGCGCGCCGATGCGGTCGTGTATCGGGAATCCGCATACAACCAGCGGGATGCCCAGCGAGCGCGCCAGCTTGCGGCCCTTGCTGCTGCCGATGAGCAGGTCCGGCGCTAGTCCCGGGATGAGGGATTCGATCTCGGCGAAGTCGGCCCCCTCGCGAACCGTGATGCGGCCCTCCATCTCGGGCAGGGCCTCCTGCAGGGCGGAGGCCAGGCGACCGCTCCTGCTGCCGCTGGCGCAGAGCACCGGAATGATGCCGGTCTCAGCCAGGAAGGAGGCGACCGCCACCACAAGGTCGTCCTCACCGTACACCACGGCACGCTTGGCGGCCAGGTACTTGTGGGCGTCCACATAGCTGTCGATCAGCCGCCCCCGCTCGGCCAGCAGCCGCGCCGGTGCGGGCCGTCCCGTGGCGGATTCCAGGGCGGCAAAGAGGCGGTCGGTCTCACGCACCCCCACCGGAAGCCCCAGGCGATGGAAGGGAATGCCGCAGCGGGAGGCCAGCAGCGCCCCGGCCGACTTCGCGTCACCCGCGAGCACCCGGCCGAACTCAAGCACCGCGCACGCACGCGCCATGGAGCGGATCTCCTCCACGGTCGTGCCGCCAGCCGGCATGCGCTCGTAGTCGGCCCAGACGGGACCGTCGAGGGTCTCGGAATAGTCCGGAAGGATCACGCAATCGGCCCCCCAGAACAGGATGATGTCGCGCAAGTGGCGGAGATCGGCGGGCGACACCATGTTGGGGAAAATCGCCAGCAGCGGGCGCGATGCCGACGCACCGGCCCCGCACCCGCCCCGGGCAACGAGTCCCGGACCGGAAGGCCCCGGCGTGGCTGGCACCCCCGTAGTGAACTCTCCACTACAGCGGGCGACATGGGACAGGGGGGCGGCCGGGCCGGAGCCCTCGGTGGAGGGCACCAGGCCGTCCACGAGGGCACGCACCGCCGCATGGAAGCCCTCGGCATGGGTTCCCCTGAAACTCGGAGTCGAGACACTCACCAGCACGGGCCTTGCGCCCTCGGCCGGAA
>JAHFTI010000195.1 GCA_023265535.1 Opitutaceae bacterium | reverse complement strand
ATGCCTCTCGGACGGGGTGCAGACGGATGGCCGCACCCTGGGGCTGCGGTGCACGGGGGCGCGTTTCGTATGGCTTTCGGTGACGGCGCGGCCCTGCCTGAAGGATGCCAAGGGCAATGTGACCCTGGCGGTCATGTCGTTCACGGACGTGACGGAGCAGCGCGCCAGCACCAAGCAGATCAAGAGCCAGGCCCACATCATCGACCAGTCGCTCGACGCCATCATCGTGTGCGACGAGGAGGCTGTGATCCGCTACTGGAACAAGGGTGCCGAGAAGCTTTACGGGTGGAGCCGCGAGGAGGCGGTGGGAAAGAAGGAATGGCACCTGTTCGCCCGGGCGCACCTACCCTACATCTCCCCCTACAAGAAGGTGTTGGAGCGCGGCACCTACGAATGCGAGTTTCGGCACATCACCAAGGATCACCGCGAGCTGATCGTACAGGGGCGCTTCACGGCGATCGACCGCCAGAAGGACGAGCCGGCGACGATCCTGGCCTTCTACTACGACATCACGGACAAGAAGCAGATGGAGGAGCAGTTCCTGCGGGCGCAGCGCCTGGAGAGCATCGGCGTGCTCGCGGGCGGCGTGGCTCACGACCTGAACAACATCCTGGCCCCCATCCTGCTCGCCATTCCGGTGATACGCATGAAGGTGAACGACAGGCAGGGCACCGCCATGCTCGACACCATGGAGGCGAGCGCCACGCGCGGCGCCCAGATCGTGCGGCAGATCCTCACCTTCTCGCGCGGCCTGCGCACGGAGCGCTCCAGCATCCAGGCGCGCCACCTGCTCAAGGAGATCGCCGAGATCACCCAGGAGACCTTCCCGCGCAACATCGCGATCGAGACCGACCTGCCGCGCAACCTCTGCATGGTGCACGCGGACTCGACGCAGCTGCACCAGGTGGTGATGAACCTCTGCGTGAACGCGCGCGACGCCATGCCCCGCGGCGGCACGCTCACGCTGCGCGGCGAGAACGTGGAGCTCGACGCCGAGACGGCGGCGCCCATCCCGGGGGCGCGCGCGGGCAAGTTCGTTCGTATTTCAATCGTGGATACAGGCACGGGCATCGCGCCCGAGGTGCTGCCGCGGCTCTTCGTGCCCTTCTTCACTACCAAGGAGGTGGGCAAGGGCACTGGCCTGGGGCTCTCGACGGTGCGCAGCATCATCACCCAGCACGAGGGCTTCGTGGCGATCCACAGCGTGGTCGGCCAGGGAAGCCGCTTCGAGGTGTACCTGCCGGCGCTCCAGAACGACGAAAAGGAGCAGGCCGACGAGGACAAGGAGATCACCAAGGGCAACGGCGAGCTGGTGCTGGTGATCGACGATGAGTTCGCCCTGCGCCACATCTGCGAGAGCCTGCTCACGGCGCATGACTACAACGTCATCACGGCGGACAACGGCCAGCAGGGCCTGGCCCAGCTGCGCGCACACCAGCCGGACATCTCCCTCATCATCACGGATTTGCTCATGCCCGGAATGACAGGCGCCGAGTTCATCCCGCTGGCGCGCGGCCTCAAGCCCTCCGTGAAGATCATCGCGGTGAGCGGCACCGTCACGACCCAGGCGGACAGCATCAATCCGCCGGGGGTGCTGGCGGACGCCTTCCTCGCCAAGCCCTTCGCCGCCGCGCAGTTCCTGCGCACGGTGCACGAGGTGCTGCACGACAGGCGCTGAGACTTCGGTCAGTTTCCCGGGTTGCCATGGAGGCCGATTTGCCTTTGTCCAAGGCAGCATGTCACGATTCACGACCCTCCTGCTCTGCTTCCTGCTGGCCCTGCTGGCCGGCTGCAATTCCGTCGACTCGCGCATCCGCAAGAACGAGGCGACCTTCCGCGCGCTCGATGCCGAGACGCAGGACAAGCTGAGGGCGGGCAAGGTGGAGGTGGGCTACACCCCCGACATGGTGTTCATCGCACTGGGCAAGCCCACGAGCAGGACCGAGCGCACCACGAAGGACGGGCAGACCATGGTCTGGTCCTACACCAGCAGCAGCACCGAATACGCCGGCAGGGCCCTCACCCACACGCGCCGGGTGGTGGTGGTGGACCCGCGCACCGGGCGCCGGGCCATCCTGGTCCAACCGGTCTACACCGACGTGTACCGGGAGACCGAGGACGAGGACGTGCGCATCGAGTTCAAGGACGGCAAGGTGACGAGCATCGAAGCCACCGAATGACCCGGGGCCCGCGACGGGCGGGCGGGCGGCGGACTGAGTTGTATCCATTTTTCGGCGACAGAGGATCCCTGCATGGGTGCCGAGGGGGGGGAGGGCCTCCTCAGGTGCCCGTGCGCAGGGGCGGAGGCCGCGCACCGGGCCGCGGCGCCTTGAAGAAGCGGTGGTTCACCGGGCGGCGCTGGTCCGGGGTGAGCGGGGGAAGCTCGGGCAGCACATCCTGGCGCATGCCCGCCAGGCGCTCGGTGCAGAGGGCGCGAAAGCGGCGCCAGCGGCGGGAGAGCGAGGCATCCTCGCGGCCGCGTGCGCATTGCAGGCGCGCAGGGGCGCCGGCCACCTGCCTGAGCAGGCTGCGCCACTCGGTGAGCAGGCGGTCCACGTCGCCACGCCCGGCCAGCACATGCTCGTCGAGCACGCGGCGGGCCTTCTCTCCCTGCTCCTCCAGGCCGTGCACGATCTCGGCCGCGCCGCAGCCGTACTGCGGGGGCAGGCCGCGGTCGAGGTAGCCCTCGGCGTCGAGCTCGCGGAAGGCCTTCTCGCAGACGCGGGCCAGGCGACCGGTGCGGCGCGGGTTGGTGCCCGAGAAGCGGTCGCCGGCGAAGAGGTTCGCGAGCTCGAAGACCAGGTCCTCGAGGGGGTGCCGCGGATCGTCGAGGGCGGCGGCCAGGGCCAGGCCCTCGGGCCCGAGGAAGAAGGAGGCGATCTCGCCGCGCGCGCTCAGGCGCAGGTCGCGGTCGAGGATGCCGAGGCGCTGCCAGAGCCAGAGGGGGGTGGGCGTGGTGGGCAGGGCCAGGCAGGCCTCGCGCAGGGCGCAGCCGCGGCAGCCGCGGAAGGGGTCCCTGCGGCGCCGCACGAGGCGGGCGCGCCCCGTATCCGTTTTTTGGTTACAGGGCAGCGCGGAGGGCTCCAGGCCGCGCGTGGCCTCGTCCCCCATGGCCAGGGGCTCGGGGGCGTAGAAGCGCGGGGAGGCCCAGGCGGAGAGGCCGGCGGCGTCCCGGCCCGCAAGCAGCTGGCGCAGGAGGATGGCCCAGGGCAGCGGCACGGAGCGCCTGAGGCGCAGGGGTGCCGCGCTGCGCAGGCGGGGGGCGGAGCCGCTGCTCAGGACGAAGCCCGCCTCGTCCAGCCCGCGTCTGCCTGCGCGCCCGGTCATCTGGAGGATCTCGTGAGGCTCGATCTCGCGCTCCAGCTGGTCGAAGCGGTAGCCGCCCGCGGTGATCATCACCGAGCGCAGCGAAAAGTTGATGCCGGCGCTCAGGCCCAGCGTGGCCACGACGGCGCGCAGCTGCCCCGCCTTGGCCAGCGGTTCGATGGCACCGGCGCGCTGCGCATAGGTCAGGCCGCTGTGATGGTAGGCCACGCGGGCCCGCAGGAGGCGGGCGAGCACGGGGCCGCAGGCCTGCTCCTGCTCGGGGGTGAGCGTGAGCGGATCGGGAAGGGGCAGCTCGCGCGCAAACTGCTTGGCCAGCCGCTCGGCATCCTGGCGGTGCGGGGCAAAGACGAGCACGGGGCCGTAGCCTGCGCGCAGGGCGCCCGCCACGCGGCGCGACCAGAAGCCCTCGATGACGCGGGGAAGGCCGCCGACCAGGTCGTCCACGTCGATCTCCTCAAGCGGGACGGGGCGCTCGCGCGTCAGCACGACCTCGGCCTCGCGTCCCAGCCTGCGCAGCCAGACGGCCACGTCCTCGGGATTTGAGACGGCGCCGGAAAGCAGGAGCAGCTGGAGCCCGGGGGGGGCCGCCATGAGCACGCCCTCATAGTGGTTGCCACGCGCGGGATCGGCGATCCAGTGGTATTCGTCCACCACGAGCAGGCGGAACTCCGCGTCGGAACGGCGCGAGGAGGCTCGCGGCCGGCCGGCGGCCTCCTCCACCACGGCAAGCGAAAGGATGCCCTGCACAGCCTCCAGCGTGGCGACCACGACCGGGGCGTCCGGATCCACGCTGAGGTCGCCCGTGACGATGCCGACGCGCCAGCCGCGGGCGCGCCATTCGGCATACTTGTCGTTCGCGAGGGCGCGCGTGGGCACGGTGAAAAGGGCTCGCCGGGAAAAGCCCGACTGTTCGGCCCAGCGCTCAAAGATGTAGGTCTTGCCCGCCCCCGTGGGCGCCGAGACGACGACATCACGCCCCTCGCGCAGGGCGTGTATGGCCTGGGCCTGCCAGCGGTCGGGCAGGATCAGTTTCTGCAGGCTTTCGAGTGCGGCGGCGAGTTGCACGGGGAGGGCCGAACAGTAGGCACACTCCCGGACCTGCCAAGCAGGCAAGCCACATAATGCGCGGAATCTCAGCCCTGGCCACCCTTGAGCAGGAAGAGGCGGTCCACCCCGTTGGCCTCAAATTCCTCCCAATAGGCATCTTCCATTTCGGAGAGCCGTTCCTCCAGCTCCGCCGACATATCCTCGGCGGAATCGGGGGGAAGCTGCAGGTCGGTGCGCAGGTCCCGTTCGGCGAGACGCGACACCAGTTCGCTCCAGAAATTGTCATCGATGCAACGGTCCAGCTTCTCGCGCACGGGGCCGTTCTCGAGGGCGGGCCCGGGGAAGAGCAGTCCCTCGGCGTCGGCCTCGATGAGGGTGGCGCAGCCAAACTCATCCGCCATCCCGAAAAGCTTCTGCGAGAGGTCCGCGTAGCGCTCAGGCATGGAGTGGGGATCCTCGGACCGGGCGCCGGCGGCCCACAATCCCATGTGCACCAGCTCCAACAGGCGGGTGTATTCCTTAGTCGTGAACGTGACCTTCATTGGCGCAACCCTCACCGAACTGGGCGCGCAGGCAAGCGCGGACTCTACGCGCCCCGGCACCGCCGGCAGCACTTGCGCCTCGCCAAGTGCCGTTGAAGGAAATGAATTCCAGGAAACCATGCTGCGCGCACTGATCTTCGACTTTGACGGACTGATCATCGACACCGAGACCCCCATCATCGAGGCCTACGGCAAGGTGCACCAGGCACACGGCAAACCCTTCGACCGGGAGCTCTTCCGGCGCAACATCGGCCATGCCGAATATGGCTTCAATCCCTGGCAAGCCTTCGGTCCCGGGGCACAGGCGGAGCTGCTTGAGCAGGAGCGGCGCCGCATCAACCGCGAGCTCACGCTGCTCCAACCCATCCTGCCCGGCGTGAGGAAGACACTCGAGGCCGCCCACGCCGCCGGCCTGCGCCTGGGGGTGGCCTCCAATTCCAGCCACGGCTGGGTGGAGCCACACCTGGAGCGCCTCGGACTGCATGCCTTCTTCACCCAGTTTTCCTGCCTGGGCGACACCGCCTCGCCCAAGCCCGAGCCGGACATCTACCGGCATGCCGTGAACGGCCTGGGACTGCGCCCCGTCGAGGCGGTTGCGCTCGAGGACTCCTCCACGGGCCTCAAGGCCGCGCGGCGCGCGAAGCTCTGGACGCTCGCTGTGCCGAACGTCTCCACGAGCGGCCATGACCTCGGGGATGCCGACTGGATCCTCACCTCGATGGAGGACCTGGACCTGGCCTGGCTGGCGGCGGAAGTGGCTCGCGGGCGTGACGGACGCTGAGGCCGGGCTCCCCAGGGGTGAGCCCGAGCCACGTGAAGGGACCGGGCCCCGGCGAACGAGCCCTAGGAGTATCGACATGCTGCGTGGGATCATCCATTTCAGGGAAGAGTGAACCCCGCCCCACAACCCGAACAGACCCGCCCCTTCAGGGCCCCCCTCGCACAGGCGCCCTGGTGGTGGCTCAGCACCCTTCTCATCCTGGGTCTGGTCGCCCTGATCTTCCACAACCGAAGCCCCCAACACTGGCTCGGCTTTGGTGATCTTCCCCTATGGGTTGACTCACATGCCATTCTCTCGGCCTTGGATGCACACCGGGCGGGATTGGATGTTTTCAAAAGCAATCCCTACGACCTGCTTTCCCGTCCGCACAGCTATTCGAGCCTCTGGCTACAGCTCGAGCACCTTGGACTCACACGCTGGGATCAGGTACCCTTCGGATTCGCCTGCGAACTGTTTTTCCTGGTGCCCACCCTCTTCCTTTTCAGGCCAAGCACCCTGCGGGAGGCACTCTGGATCATGGGCTTCTTCCTGTGCGCTCCCGTGCTTCTCGCAATGGACCGGGCCAACAACGACCTGGTCATCTTCGGCCTGCTTTGCCCAGTGGTGCCCTGCCTGCTCAGTCGGTCCCTCCTAGTCCGGCTGTTCGCCCCGCTGCTCATCTCACTCGCCGCGGGCCTCAAATACTACCCGATCATCGCCGCCTGCGTGCTTTTCGTCGATCCAGACCGGAAAAGCCTGCGCCTCTCCCTGGCAGTATTCCTCGCGAGCGCCGCGCTCGTTCTCTATCTGGTGTTCGACGATCTCCCCAAGATCACAGCCACCCAGCCGCGACCCGAGGGGATGCTCTCCATGGGCGGAGCCATCCTCCTGCAAAATCTCGGCCTTCCCAAGGCCCTCAGCACCCCGCTCTCCCTGCTGCTGGGCGCAGCGGTGACAACGCTGGCCTGGTGTTCCCCGCGTCTTTCGGATTGGTCAAGGGCCGCAGCCACCCAATGGCGGTACACCAGCTTCATCCTCTCCGCCTCTCTCCTCGCAGGCTGCTTCTGGACAGGGAGCAACTGGTCGTACCGCACAGTCTTCGTGATCGGCATGATCCCACTGCTCGTGGCACCAGTGGAAGTGGAGCTGATGCCAAGATTCCTGCGCAGAAGCCTTCCCTGGCTGCGAGCTGCGCTGATCCTGCTCTTCGTTTCGCACACCCTGTGCGGCGTGATCAACTGGGCCGCAGGCTCGGAGATGTCCCCCCCGGTCAACAGCATGCTCTGGGAGCAACTCTGGAACGCCCTGCAGTACTGCTACCTCCTCCTTTCTGTCGCAGGCACCCTCCTGGCCTCCAACCTCATATTCATGCGTGTCCGCGAACAACTCCGGCCCCATCGGGCGGACGTGTAAAAAGTACCCTAACCTTCTCCCTGCAGGCAGTTGACGTGGACTTTTTTCTCGACGCCCTTCACCACCCGTCCTGAGTCTGTATCCATGACAACTCCCCTCCCCAGGATCGGCGTCATCGGATACGGTCAATGGGGCCCAAACCATGTGCGCAACTTCCAGGCCATCGAGGACTGCGAACTTGTGGCGGTCTGTGACGCGAGGGAGGAACGCCTACGGCTGGCCCACAAGGCCGCCAAGGACCTACGCCTGGTCTCGGACGCACAGGCAATACTCTCCGACCCGGAGATCAACGCAGTCGTGATTGCAACTCCCGTGGCCGCGCATTTCGAACTCGCCCGGCAAGCGCTTGTCAACGGCAAGGACGTACTGTGCGAAAAGCCCCTGGCAATCACCGCCCAGG
>JAHFTI010000194.1 GCA_023265535.1 Opitutaceae bacterium | reverse complement strand
GGCGACAGCGACGGCGGGCGCGATGCGAGCGAAAGCTGGCACTCCCCGCGCACGATGCGGATGGTCTTCCTGCCGCCCTTCGAGGCCGCCGCCAAGGCCGGCTGCGCCACCTTCATGAGCGCCTACCACGCAATCGACGGCACCCCGGTCGCCTTCAGCCATTGGCTGCTCAGCGACGTGCTCCGCAAGGAGTGGGGCTGGAACGGCCTCATGGTGACGGACTGGGACATCCTCGGCCGCATGCACCGCGACCGGAAGATCGCCGCCACGAGCGCCGAGAGCGCCGCGCGCGGCCTGAAGGCCGGCAACGACCTCATCATGACGACGCCCGGCTTCTATGCCGACACCCTCGCCAACCTGAAATCGGGCCGCGTGAGCCTGGCCGAGGTCGACGAGGCCTGCCGCCGCGTTCTGCGCCTCAAGTTCCGCCTCGGCCTCTTCGAGAATCCGCGCCTGCCCGACGCCGCCCGCACCACCGCACTGTGCGCCACGCCCGCGCACACCGAGCTGGCCTTGGAGGCCGCGCGCAAGTCGCTCGTCCTCCTGAAAAATCGCGCCGTCCTCCCGCTCAAACGCGAGGCAGGCCTGCGCATCGCCCTGATCGGCCCCAACTCGAATGACTTCCTCGCCATGACGGGCGACTGGGCCCTCTCGGCGGGCCAGAACCAGGGCGAACGCGACCTCTACCCGGAGGGCCGCATCGTCACCGTCCTCGAGGGCCTGCGCAAGGTGGCGGGCAAGGGTGTCAGCGTCACACACGCCATCGGTTGTGGCATCCAGCCCGTGGAGGCCGACGGGCACCCGCCCCGCTGGAACCTGCCCCATGTGGCCAATGGCAACCAGTCCGTCATGGCCGAGAAGATCGCCGCAGCGGTGCAGGCGGCGAACGCCGCGGACGTCGCCGTGCTGGTGCTCGGCGATCACGTGCACAACTTCGCGGGGGAAACCAAGTCCACCGCCAGGCTGCGCCTCCCGGCGGGCCAGCAGGAGCTCTTCGATGCGGTGTTGGCCACAGGCAAGCCCGTCGTCGTCGTCCTCGCCACCACCAAGCCCCTCGCCATCCCCGAGATCGCCGCCAAGGCGGACGCCATCCTCGTGGCGCACAGCCCGGGCATGCATGGCGGCACCGCCATCGCCGAGGCCCTCTTCGGCGATTTCAATCCCTCCGGCCGTCTCACCCTGAGCTGGCCGCACCATGTCGGCCAAAGCCCCGTGCGCTACGATCAGTCCCTTGGGGCGCACCAGGCCGGCTACCCCGACCTTCCCGGAGCGGGCCTCGAGGCGTTGTACCCTTTCGGCTTCGGTCTCTCCTACTCGCACGTGAAGTACAAGGGCCTGAAACTCGCCAGTCGCGAGCTCAAGCCCGGCGAACCCGTGCGTGCGAGTGTCCTCGTTCGCAACATGGGCAACGTGCCCCTGGTCGAGACCGTGCAGGTGTATCTGCGCGACACCTACACCACGGTCGTCTGGCCCGACAAGCGCCTCAAGGCCTGGACCCGCGTGAGCCTGGAACCCGGCGAGGAAAAGACCGTGAGCTTCGAGCTGCCCCAGTCCGAGCTCGCCCTCTGCGACGAGGCAGGCCGCTGGGTCGTGGAACCCGGTGACTTCGAGCTGCTCGTCGGCGCCTCCTCCCGCAACTCGGACCTGCTGCGCGCGCCCTTCAGCCTCCCAGCCGTCCACTGAGGCTGCCTGCTCGCCCCGCGCCCAAGTCCCCGCAGCCCCCTTGCGGCCCGCCTCCCACCGAGGCGGGCCTTTTTGCGTCCGCTTCGCCCCCCCCCTCGGCCCCCACCGGCGTCCTCCAAGGCAAGGCGGCAGTACCAGCGGGGAGCGAGACCATGAATCATAAGATAATCCAGTTCATACAGAATTCCGTCCATTGCAGGGTGCATCTGGTAATGATAAGCTTGTCCATTACCCGCCATGAACACTGCAGCCGTCACCGTACGTCGTGAACAGGTCCTCCTGCCTACCTACGAGCCCCTCGCCCCGGACCTCAACCCGATGTTCCTGGAGAACCGCGTCTACCAGGGAAGCAGCGGCCGCGTGTATCCACTTCCCTTCTACAACCGCATCGCCGACAAGCCCGTCGACAGGGCCTGGGACTGCATCTTCATCGAGAACGAATTCCTCGAGGTGATGATCATCCCGGCGCTCGGCGGACGCATCCACGCCGCGCGCGACAAGGCGAACGGCTACGACCTCTTCTACCGGCAGAACGTGATCAAGCCCGCGCTCGTGGGCCTCGCCGGCCCCTGGTGCTCCGGCGGCGTGGAATTCAACTGGCCCCAGCACCACCGCCCCGCCACGCACCTCCCCGTGCAGGTGCAGGTCGAGGAGCATGCCGATGGCAGCGTGACGGTCTGGCTCGGCGACCACGACCCGATGGAACGCCTGAAAGGCCTGCACGGCGTGTGCCTCCACCCGGGACGCCCCCTCCTCGAGCTGAAGGCGCGGGCCCACAACCGCACGGAACAGGTGCAGACCTTCCTCTGGTGGGCCAATGTCGCCACGCGTGTGCATGAGGGCTACCAGTCCTTCTTCCCCCCCGACGTGCACTTCGTGGCGGACCACGCCAAGCGCGCCATGAGCCGCTTCCCCCTCTGCGACGGCACGTATTACGGGATCAACTACGGCGCGCGTCCCCAGGGCGGCGTCCCCGAAAACGAGCGCCCCACCCAATTCATCCCCCCGCACTGCCGGCCCGAGGGCCGCGCGGAGGGCCTGCCCGACTACGCCCCCAACGACCTCTCCTGGTACGCCAACATCCCCGTGCCCACCTCCTACATGTGCCTGGGCTCCGAGCAGGACTTCTCGGGTGGCTACGACCACCTGCGCAGGGCGGGCCTCGTCCAGGTCAGCGACCACCACATCTCCCCCGGAAAGAAGCAGTGGACCTGGGGCAACCACGAGTTCGGCTACGCCTGGGACCGCAACCTCACCGACACGGACGGCCCCTACATCGAGCTCATGCTCGGCGTGTACACCGACAACCAGCCCGACTTCTCCTTCCTCCAGCCCGGCGAGGCCAAGGCGTGGAGCGTGTATTGGTATCCCCTGCGCGAGATCGGCCCCGCCCGCGCCGCCGACCGCGAGGCCGCGCTCTCCCTGCGCCGCGACGGGGACGGCCTCCGCCTCGGGCTGGTCGTCACCCAGGCAATCCAGGGGGCGCGCCTCCTCGTCCGCCAGGGCGACACCACCCTGCTCACGCTGACGCGGGACCTCTCGCCCGCCTCGCCCCTGCTGGAGCCGCTCCCCCTGCCCGGGGGCGCCGCCCACCTGGACCCCGGGGCCCTGAGCGTCGAGCTGCTCTCGCCGGCCGGCACGCGTATCCTCTTTTGTGATACAATCCGCCCCGCCTCCGGCGACATCCCCGCCCCCGCCACCGAGCCCCCCGCCCCCGCCGACATCCCCTCGCCCGACGAGCTCTACCTGGTCGGCCTCCACCTCTCGCAGTACCGCCACGCCACGCGGCGCCCCACCGACTACTGGCGCGAGGCCCTGCGCCGCGACCCGGGCGACGCCCGCTGCAACACCGCCCTCGGCACCTGGCACCTGCGCCGCGGCGAATACTCGCTCGCCGAGGATTGCCTGAGGCGCGCCATCGCACGCCTCGTCTCACGCAATCCCAATCCGGCCGACGGCGAGGCCCACTACCAGCTGGGCCTTTGCCTGCGCCACCATGGCCGCTCCAAGGAGGCCTACGACGCCCTGGCCAAGGCCACCTGGAACCAGGCCTGGAAATCCGCCGCCAGCCACGCGCTCGCGGAACTCGACGCCTGCGCCGCGGACTGGACGAGGTGCCTCGCCCACCTGGACGACTGCCTTCGCCTGAACACCGACAACACCCAGGCCCGCAACCTGCGCGCCATGGTCCTGCGCCGCCTCGGACGCAACGCGGAGGCCCAGGCAGACATCGCCGAGAACCTCCGCCTAGACCCCCTCGACTGGTGGGCCCTCCATCTCGAGGGCCGCACCCTGGGCTGCGACACCCAGACCCGCCTCGACCTGGCCCTCGACCTCGGGCGCAGCGGCTTCCTGCAGGAGGCGATCGGCGTCCTGCATTCGGCGACACCCGAGCCGGGCTCCGGCACCGCCCCCCTCATCGCCTACCACCTGGCCCGCCTGCTGAGGCGCGCCGGCCGCACGGGCGAGGCGGACGCGGCGCTCCTGGAGGCCGCGACGGCCAGCCCCGACTATTGTTTCCCCGCACGGCTCGAGGACATGGAGGCGCTCGTGGAGGCCCTGCACCTCCGCCCCGGGGACGCCCGCGCACACCTTTATCTCGGCAACCTCCTCTACGACCGCCGCCGCCACCACGAGGCCATAGTGCACTGGGAGCGCGCCACCGCGCTCGCCCCCGACAGCAGCATCGCCTGGCGCAACCTGGGCCTCGCCTGCCACAACGTCCTGGGCGACAGCCGGCGCGCCCGCGACTGCTATGACAGGGCCCTGGCCGCCAAGCCCGACGACGCACGCCTGCTCCACGAGCGCGACCAGCTCTGGAAGCGCTGCGGCGTGTCCGCCGCGGAGCGCCTGGCCGTATTCGAAAACGCACTACAGCTGGTGCGCGTGCGCGACGACGCCTCCGCGGAGCTGTGCGCGCTGTACAACCAGCTGGGCCGCCCCGAGGCCGCCCGCGCGCTCCTCTCCTCGCGCCGCTTCCAGCCCTGGGAGGGAGGCGAGGGCGTGGTCCTCGCCCAGCACCAGCGCTGCTGCATCGCACTCGGCCGCCGCGCACTCGCCGCCGGCAGGGCCGCCGAGGCGCGCGACGAATTCCTGCTCGCCCTCAACCCTCCCCACAACCTGGGCGAGGTCAGGCATCCCCTCTCCAATGTCAGCGACCTCCACGTGCTCCTGGGCGATGCCCTCTCCGCCCTCGGGGAACACGCCGCCGCACGTTCCTGGTGGACCAAGGCCGCCGAATTCCGCGGCGACTTCCAGGACATGAGTGTGCGCACCCACTCGGAGATGAGCTTCCACTCCGCCCGCGCCCTGCAGCGGCTCGGCCGCTCCGGCGAGGCGCGAGCCCTTCTGGAAGGCCTGCTCAACCATGCCCTTGCATTGGAGAAATCCCCTGCCAAGGTGGACTACTTCGCCACGTCGCTTCCCACGATGCTGCTCTTCAACGACGACGCCCAGGCACGCCAGCTCAACACCGCCCGCTTCCTACAGGCCCAGGCACGCCTCGGCCTCGGCGACCCCCTCGCCGCCCGCCAACTCCTCCTCGACCTGCTCGCCCGCGATCCCAGCCACCCCGGTGCCTCCGACCTCCTCCCCGAGTGCAGCCCCTCCCCCTGACCCGACACCCTCTTCCACACTGACTTCGATCAGCCCCCAATCGCACCAGGGACGGCACCCGCCAAAGCCTGCGTCACTCGCGAAGGCGGGCGACCTCCGACATCCGACCTCCGTCCTCCGACATCCGCCCCCTCCCATGCGCCTCCCCACGCTCCTGCTCAGTCCGCTCCTGCTCCTGTCCCTCGGCGCCCCCGACTCCCTCGCCAGCTCCACGCCCCTGGTCGCCGAGATCCCCTTCGCGAAGCCGCCCACGCCCATTGAGCTGGCGCAGGGCAGCTCCGTCGCCCCGGATGGCACCACCCTCTCGGCCGATTCCGTCTCCCTGCTCGAAAACGGCAGGCCGATCATGCCCGTTGCCGGTGAATTCCACTTCTCCCGCTACCCGCGCGAGGAGTGGCGCACCCAGCTGCTGCGCCTGCGCGCCGGCGGCATCACCGTGGTCTCGACCTACGTGTTCTGGATCCACCACGAGGAGGAACGCGGACACTTCGACTGGAGCGACCGCCGCGACCTGCGCGGCTTCGTCTCGCTCTGCGGCGAGCTCGGCCTGCGGGCCATCGTGCGCATCGGCCCCTGGGACCATGGCGAGGTCCGCAACGGCGGACATCCCGACTGGGTCGAGCAGTCCGGCACGCGCAAGCGCAGCCTCGACCCCGCCTTCCTCGCGCTCGTCCGCCCCTTCTACGCGCAGATCGCCGGCCAGCTCCGGGGCCTCTACTGGAAGGACGGCGGCCCCATCGTCGCCGTGCAGGTGGAAAACGAATGCGACGGCCCCGAATACCTGCTCGAGCTCAAGCGCATGGCGCGCGAGCTGGGCATCGACGCCCCCTGGTACACCATGACCGGCTGGAACGGCGTGCGCATCCCCGAGCAGGGGCTCATCCCGCTCTTCGGCGCCTACTCCGTCGCCTTCTGGTATCCGCACTCCCGCGACACCTGGAAAAAATCCTTCTTCTTCACCTCCATCAGGGATGACGGCGACATGGGCGCCCAGTTCACGAACACCCGCCCCCACCGGGCGCCCACCATGAACGCCTTCCCCTACCTCTGCTGCGAGATCGGCGGAGGCATGCCCTCGAGCTACACCAAGCGCGTGAAGGTGGACCCGCGCGAGATCGCCGCGATGTCCCTCGTGAAGCTGGGCAACGGCAGCAACATGCCCGGCTACTACATGTACCAGGGCGGCATCAACCCCGATGGCCGCCTCACGCAGCTCCACGAGACCGCGCCGAACCCCATGCCGGTGAAGGATTACGACTTCCAGGCCCCCCTGGGACTCGCCGGGCTCGCCCGCCCCCACGCCCACCTGCTCCGGCGGCAGCACCTGCTCATCGCCGCCCATGGCGCCGAGCTGGCCCGCAAGCCCCTGGTCCTCCCCGCCACCCCGCCCACCAGTATCCAGGACACGGATACCTTCCGCTGGGCCCTGCGCGACGACGGCCGCTCCGGCTTCCTTTTCCTCAACAACTTCCAGCCCATCGCCCCCCTGCCCGCCCGCCGCGGCGTGCAGTTCCTCCTGCGCCGCCCCGGCGGCGTCCAGCTTGTCCCCAACGAGCCGCTCGACGTCCCCTCCGGCGCCTACGGCATCCTCCCGCTCAACCTGGCCCTGGGCGGCCTCACCCTTCGCTACGCCACCGTCGAACCCCTCGGCTCCCTCAGCCACGGCAGGGACCAGTGGTTCCTCTTCGGCGAGATCGAGGGCCTGCGGCCCGAGCTCGCCATCGACGCCGCGGAGCTGTCCCGCCTGCAGCCCGCCCAGGAGGGCGCGCGCCTCTCCCCGGACGGCACCCTCGCCACCCTGCCCCTTCGCCCCTCCCTGTCGTCCTGCCTCTCGCTGCCCTCCGCCTCGGGCGGCCGGATCCACCTCGTCGTGCTCCCCTCCCGCGAGGCCGACAGGCTCCACCGGGTCACCCTGCGCGGCGCCCCCGCCTTCGCCCTCAGTCCCGCCACGCTCCATGCCGACGGCGACCGCCTGGTCCTCGAGGACACCGACGCCGCCCGGCTGACCCTCTCTGTATTCAGTCCCGCACTACAGGAGCCCGCCGCCGGCACCTCGGCCCCCACCTCGGCCCCCTCATCCCCCCCCGGAGCCGGCCCCCTCTTCCGCCCCGTCCCCCTCGGCGTCCTCCAGGCCGGAACCCGCCCGGTCGCGGTCACCTCCGTGCGCACCGCCGACCTGGGCGGCCCCCCGCT
>JAHFTI010000193.1 GCA_023265535.1 Opitutaceae bacterium | reverse complement strand
CATCGAGGTGAGCGGGGCCACGCCCAGCACCTTGACGGCCTTGCGCAGGAAGATGGTCGACTTCACGTGGAGCACGGTTTCATCACCCGGGGTGATGATGAACTTGTAGGCACCGGAGACGGAGGGACTGTCGAGCAGCGCGTAGGCGGTGATGCTCTTCGCGCCGGGGGCGGGCTTCTGGATCCAGAATTCCTCGAAGACGGGGAACTCCTCGCCCGTGGGTTCAGCGGTGTCAATCGCCAGGCCGCGCGCCGAGAGGCCATAGACGGCCTTGGCGCACAGGGCGCGGAAATAGCTGGCGCCCTGGAAGACCGCCAACTCGTCCAGATAGCTGGGGTTGTTCAGGGCGTAATGGATGCGGAAGCCGGAGTAGCCCATGTTGGACGGGATCTCCTTGTCGAGCTTGTTGCGGCCGTAGTCGAAGAGCTCGCGGTCAAAGGCGATGGGACTCTCGGCCTTTCCCTTTAACTCATTCAACTGGACGGTTTTGTTGAAGATGAAGCCCGGATGGAAGAACTGCAGCTGAAAGGGGAGGTTGTCGCGCAGCCACCAGGACCTCGAGGGGCGATAGCGGATCTCGCGATGCTGGTCATAGCTGAGGGCCGGATTGAGCAACCACTCGGGCACCCGGACAGGGCGCTGTTCATAGGGCCGCGCGGCGAGCATCTTGGCGCGGTAGCGGAGCACATCGAAATCCATGATTTCGGCGGCCAGGCTACGCACCGGGGCTACGCAGAGCAGCAGGCCGACCAGCAGGAAGGACAGGCGGGAGGTTTGCACGATTAGGTCTTGGACTGGGTTTACACGGGGGGTTCAAGGCCCGCGCAGGACCCAAAGTGTCGCCGAAATACCGCCATTTACAAAATAAAAGAGGCACACATTAGGGTAACCGGGAGCCCGTTTTACAAGTATCTCGGGGAAAGGCGGTAGTGATAAAACAACTACAGGAAGTAGCCGCGCTGCTTCTCCGAAATGGGCAACTCGGCCTTCTCCATCACCTTGAGCAAGTCCTCCCAGACGCTGCGCTTGGCCTTTTTCTCGGCCAGCTTACCTTCGGTGGCTTTGTGAAGCAGGTAATTGGGATGGTAGGTCACCATGAGGGGGAGGCCGTGGAAGCTGTGCCAGCGGCCGCGGGCGTCGAAGAGTGTCTTGAAGGCGTTGCCCAGGAGGCCCTTGGTGGCGGTGGCGCCGAAGACGACGAGGAGTTCGGGGCGGACGATCTCGATCTGTGCGGCGAGGAAGGGGAGGCTGTAGGCCATCTCGTGCAGGTTCGGGTCGCGGGTCTCCTTGATGGGGCTGTTGGTGTCCTGGCTGCCCTGGGGGCGCCAGGTCAGGATGTTGGCGAGGTAGACCTCCTCGCGCTTCAGGCCCATGCCCTGGAGCATGCGTGCGAGCAGCTCGCCGGAGCTGCCGGGCTGCGGGGCGACCTCGTTTTCCTCGTCGGCGCTGGGGGCGTCGCTGATCAGGAAGAGGCGTGCGTCCAGCGAACCGGTGCCGAGGACGGCGCGCTTGCCGGGGCGCAGGAGGGACTTGGCAACGGAGTCATTGCGGGCGCGCTCCAGGAGCCAGGCCATGCGTGTGGCCTTGTCGCCTTCCGGCAGGCTGAGTTCGGGGGCTGGCGGAAAGTGTGCGGCGGGAGTCTCGGCGGGCTTGGGCGCCTGGGGGGCCTTGGAACTGCTCAGGTAGGCTTCCAGCACGGAGGGTCCGGTGGACGGGGCCGGGGGCCGGGAGCTGGGATCGGCCTGCGCCGGGCCTGGCTGTGCCTGCGCGGCTGCGGGCGTGGGCGCAGCGCCGGAGCTGGGTGCCGACGTGGGGCGAGCCGCCGGATCGGAGGGCGGTGTGCCTCCGGCGCGTGGGGACGGCGACTCTGCGCGAGGCCTGGGGGCGGACGTTGCCTGGCTGCCGGCGGGGGCGCGCGGTGCGGGCGGCCGAGCCAGGGGGGCGGGCGCGGCCTCCTCGGCGGCGGCGGCGGCCACGGTCTGTGCGTCGATCACCTTGTGCAGGCGGGCCAGGGTCTCCTCGGACACGCTCACGGTGGATTGCCCGGCGAGCTTGAGCCGCTGCAATTCCTCCACGACGGTCTGTAGGCTGAGGCGCATGGTGTCCGCGTGCGAAGGGTGGGGGAGAGGGGGCTGGGCTGCGGTCGGGCTGGAAAGGACGGGGGCAGGCGCTCAGTTGCTGCGCAGGCTGAGCAGCTTTTCCACGTACTTGCCGAGCATGTCGAATTCGAGGTTCACCTGCTCGCCGGCCTTGCGGCTGCGCAGGTTCGTGACCTCGCAGGTGTGCGGGATGAGCCAGACCGCGAAGGAGTCGCCCTCGACCTCGGCCACGGTGAGCGAGATGCCGTCGATGGCGATGCTGCCCTTGTGGATGAGGTAGCGGCTCTGGCCGGCGGGGACTTTCACGCGCAGGTAGGTGTCTGCGCCGCGGCGCTCGAAGACCTCGATGGTGCCCTGGCCGTCGACGTGGCCGGTGACGAAGTGGCCGCCCATCTTGCCGCCGAAGCTCAGGGAGCGTTCGAGGTTCACGATGGAGCCCGTGCTGAGGGCCTTGAAATTGGTGAGGCGGACGGTTTCCTCGAGCAGGTCGAACTGCAGGCTGCCCGCATCGAACTCCACCACGGTCAGGCAGCAGCCGTTGACTGCGATGCTGTCGCCGAGTTGGAGTCCCCTGAGCACGGCCGAGGCGGCGAGCTTGAGGCGCCAGGCCTTTTCGCCGCGTTGAAAGGAGAGGACCTTGCCGGTTTCTTCGATGATGCCAGTGAACATGGGATGTCGGATGGAGGGTGGCAGTCAGCCGTGGGGAGGCCCGGTGGGGCAACCTATTTCAGTTTCACGCGCAGGATGTTGGTGTCGCCGCCGCGGCTGACGAGCAGCACGAAGTCGTTGCGCGTGCCGTCCTTCTCGATGGCGGCGAGGCGCTCGAAGGCCTCCTCCGGCGCCTTGATCTCCACGCCGTCGATCTCCTTGATCCAGTCCTCCTGCTGCAGGCCGGCGCTGGCGGCGGGGCTGCCGGGTTTCACGAAGTGGGCGACCAGTCCGAGGGCCTCGGCGGCCTTGGCGCGGCGCAGGATGGCGTCGGAGTACACGCACTCGCGTCCTGTGAAGCCGAGGCGCTCGAAGTAGCGGCGGCTGGCCTCGCGCGCCAGCTTGGGCGAGTCGGTGAGGGTGGCGGGCATGGAGAGCCGCTGCCCGTCGCGCAGCACGGTCAGGGTGAGCACCTCGCCGGGCTTGGCGCCGTCCACGATGCGGTCGATGTGGGTGGCCACGGAACGGTCGGGGCGGAAGCGCGGCAGGGGAGTGCCGTTGATGGCCACGATGACGTCGCGCTCCTTGAGGCCTGCCTTCTCGGCGGGGCTGCCCTCGAGCACCTCGCCGATCACGGCGGCGGACTGGTTCCCGAGCTTCAGGAAGCGGGCCACCTCTGTATCCACTGCCTGGAGACCGAAGGCTCCGAGCCAGGCCATGGGGCGGCCGAAGGGGGAGCCGGGCACGCGGGTGAATTGCGGGATGGACTCCGCCGCGGTGAGGAAGGCGCTGGTCTCCTCGACGTTGACGAGCATGACCGGCACGCCGCCGCGCTCGGTGCGCGAGAATTGGATGTAGCTTTGGCCGAAGGAGCTCAGGCCGATGCCCACGAACTCGCCGCGCACGTTGAAGACGGGCAGGCCGGGGGCGGTGATCTCCTGCTGGGCAATGGCCGTCTCCTGGGGCAGGCGGTTGATGAGGGCGATGCGGCTCATCATCACGTAGGGGATGAAGTCCTCCTCCTTGCCGCGCAGGCCCAGGCCCCAGACTTCCTCGGTCAGGCCGACGGCCGGCACCTTGCCCTCGGGGATGAAATCAGTCACGGGACGCAGCTTGGCGCGCGCCGCCTCGCCCACGCGCACGAAGTGGCAGCCGGAGAGCGAGTCCACGCCGAGGTACACGGCGTCGGTCGGCTCCGACTCGCCCGGCAGGTAGACCTTGAACTGCTTGAGCTGCTGCGGGGTGTGGCGGAGGTTGATGGCCACGGGAGGAAGCATGATGAGCCCCTCCTTGTCGACCACGGTGCCGAAGGAGCTGTTCTCGCGGCGCTCGGTCTCGGCCTCGACGAGGAATTCCACGGCCACGGCGCAGGCGCAACGTTCGGCCCAGAGTTCCGGGATGCCGGCGGCGGCGCTGCGCACGAAGGGGGCGGAGAGGAGCAGGCACAGCAGGGGCAGGAGGCGGGAAAGGGGGCGCGGGAGGGTCATGGCTTCAGGACATACAGCGAAACGCTGCGGTTGCGTCGAGCCTCCACAAGGGTGGGCTGCGGTTTGTTCACAAAGTCGGTGTGCAGCGCCTTCGCCTCGGCGAGGCCGGCGAGTTGTCGTTGGTTTATGGATACAATGATGTCGCCGCGTTGCAGGCCGGCGATGTCCGCCGGGAAGCCCTGCTGCACCCCGATCACGAGCAGGCCGCGCGTGTCGGGCAGCTGGTTCTCCCGGGCATAGGCGCGCGAGACGGCGCGCACGCTCAGGCCCCAGCGCTCGAAGGACCACTCCTCGCCCACGCGGCTCTCAAGCTTCTCGGTCGTGACGCTGAGCTCGCGCGTGTCGTTGCCGCGCTTGATGCCCAGCTTCAGCACGGAGCCGACCGGGCGGCTGGCGATGCTGTTCTGGATCGGGGGAAGCTGCTCGGGGAAGCGGCCGTCCACCTTCTGGCCGTCGATCGTCAGCAGGATGTCGCCGCCGCGCAGTCCCGCCTTGGCCGCGGGCGAACCCACGTCGACGCTGTTGACGAGCACGCCGGTGTTGGTCTGGAGCGCGTAGAAGTTCTCGAGGTCGCGCAGGGCGCCCGGCACGAGGCCGATGTAGCTGCGCGTGATGCTGCCCTTGGCCGTGAGCTCGGTGGCGATCACGCGCGCGATGCGCCCGGGGATGGCGAAGCCGAGGTTGTCCGCGCCCACGTAGCCGCGTGCGTTGATGCCCACGATCCTGCCCGCCTCGTCGACGAGCGGGCCGCCGCTGTTGCCGGGATTGATGGCCGCGTCGGTCTGGATCCAGGTGTTGAAGCTGCCGGTCTCGTAGCCGCGCACACCGCGGTTGTCCTCGAAGTAGCGGTTGCTGTTGGAGATGATGCCGCGCGTGACCGTGCGCGAGAGGCCGTGCGGTGTGCCGACCGCGTACACGGTCTCGCCGCTGAAATGTTCCTTCGCGTCGCTGAACTCCGCGTGCGAGAAGCTCAGCTTGCGGCGCGCGACCTCGGCCATGTCGATGCGGATCACGGCCAGGTCCGTCCAATGGTCCCAGCCCACGAAGCTGGCGTTCACGCTTTCGAGGCTGGAGAGTGTCACGCTCAGCTCCACCACGCGCGGGCTGACCACGTGGGCGTTGGTGAGCACGAGCCCGTCGCGGCTGATGATGACGCCCGAGCCGATGCTGGTTTCGTGGCGTTGGGTGCCGGCCTCGAAGGCCACCTCGCGCACGTCGATGCGCACCACGGCGTCCAGCAAACGCCGGAAGCCCTTCTGCATTTCGGCCTTCGCGCAGGGGGCGATCAGGCACAGCAGCAACAGCAAGAGTCCTCGGATCAGGGGGATGGGCATGGCGTGTCGGGGCGGGTGGGGCGGCGTACGCGTGGCATTGACGCAGGGGGCGAAACCTCCACGATGGTCGGCTTCACACGATGGCAACGCACTGCAAAGACTACGACTTTCTCGGCATCGAGCCTCATTGGCAATCGTTCTGGGATAAAAATCGCACCTTCCGCGCCTCCGACGAGCGGTCCAAGCCCAAGTACTATGTACTGGACATGTTCCCCTATCCGTCCGGCGCCGGCCTGCACATCGGCCATCCCGAGGGTTACACCGCCACGGACATCATCGCCCGCTACAAGCGCGCCAAGGGTTTCAACGTGCTGCACCCCATCGGCTGGGACGCCTTCGGTCTGCCCGCCGAGCAGCATGCCGTGAAGACGGGCACGCACCCGTCCTCGAACACGAAGAACAACATCACCAACTTCCGTCGCCAGATCAAGGCCCTGGGCTTCTCCTACGACTGGGAGCGCGAGGTCGACACGACCGACCCGAAGTACTTCAAGTGGACGCAGTGGATTTTCCTCCAGCTTTTCAAGCGCGGCCTCGCCTACGTGGATGAGCGCCCCGTGTGGTGGTGCCCCGAGCTGCGCACCGTGCTCGCCAACGAGGAGGTCATCGACGGCAAGAGCGAGGTCGGCCATTTCCCGGTCGAGCGCCGCAACCTTCGCCAGTGGGTCCTCCGCATCACGGCCTACGCCGAGCGCCTGCTCGCCGACCTGAAGGACGTCGACTGGCCCGATTCCACCAAGCGCATGCAGGAGGCTTGGATCGGCCGCAGCGAGGGTGCCGAGATCAGCTTCCAGCTGGCCGCCCCCGCCGTCGGCGAACTCAAGGTCTTCACCACGCGCCCCGACACCCTTTTTGGCTGCACCTACATGGTGCTCGCCCCCGAGCATCCCCTCGTCGAGTCCATCACGACCGCCGAGCAGCGCGACGCCGTGGCCGCCTACCGCCGCAAGGCCGCGGGCAAGTCCGACCTCGAGCGCACCGACCTCGCCAAGGACAAGTCCGGCGTCTTCTCCGGCGCCTACGCGATCAATCCGATCAACGGCGAGAAGGTCCCCGTCTGGATCGCCGACTACGTGCTCATGGGCTATGGCACCGGCGCCATCATGGCCGTGCCCGCCCACGACGAGCGCGACCACGAGTTCGCCGTCCAGTACCAGCTCCCGATCATCCAGGTCATCGCCTCCCCGAAGGAGGGCGAGTGCAAGCTCCCCTACGTCGACGACGGCAAGCTCATCAATTCCGGCGAGTACTCCGGCCTGGAGTGGGCCGAGGCCAAGAAGCGCGTGACCGCCGCCCTCGCCGCCCGCGGCATCGGCAAGGCCTCCATCAACTACAAGCTCCGCGACTGGCTCTTCTCGCGCCAGCGCTACTGGGGCGAACCCTTCCCCGTGCTCTGGGTGACCGAGGCCGACTACCAGGCCGCCGCCGCCGTGCGTGCCGCCGACCTGCCCGCGAACCCCGTCACCTGCGTGGTCGACGGCCAGCTCGTGTACGCCCTCCCGCTGCCCACCCAGGCGCTCCCGCTCGAGCTGCCCGAGGTCCAGTCCTACCTGCCGAGCGGCAACGGCGAGAGCCCGCTCGCCAACTGCACCGAGTGGCTCGAGATCTGGTTCAACGTCGCCACCGGCGAGGCCGTGCCCGCCTCGCAGCCCAAGCCTGTATCCGGAATCTGGGTACGCGGCCGCCGCGAGACGAACACCATGCCCCAGTGGGCCGGCTCCTGCTGGTACTACCTCCGCTATCTCGACCCGCAGAACACGCAGGCCCTCGCCTCCCCGGAGCTGCTCCAGTACTGGGGCGTGCCCGACCTCTACGTCGGCGGCGCCGAGCACGCCGTGCTCCACCTCCTCTACGCCCGCTTCTGGCACAAGGTCCTCTTCGACCTCGGCGTCGTCCCGCAGTGCGAGCCCTTCACCAAGCTCTTCCACCAGGGCATCATCCT
>JAHFTI010000001.1 GCA_023265535.1 Opitutaceae bacterium | reverse complement strand
CGTTCTTCGGGTACGGGGTGTAGAGGTAGTAGGCGCGCTCGGCCGCATAGCGCTGGATGTCGTCGATGATCTTCTTGCGCGACGACCGCGAGGTGTAGCGGCGCTGGGCGTCCAGCATCACGTCGAGCTGGGTGTCGGCGACGTGGCTGCGGTTGTTCGGCTCCCCGGTGCGGAAGAAGTTATAGAGGTAGCCGTCCACCTCCGTGAAGAGCGACGAGGGCCCCCAGCTCGTCTCATCGAACTTGCCGAGGAAGGAGCCGCGGATGTAGTTGCCGTACTCCTCATTGACGATCTGGAGCTCCACACCGACCTGCTTGAGGCCGAAGGCCAGCAGCTCGAGATCCTCGGGGTACTCGGGGCCGTAGCCCGGCCAGTTCGTGCACTTGACCTTCATGCCGTTGGGGAAGCCCGCCTCGGCCAGCATCTTCCTCGCCAGCGCGGGGTTGTGCTGGAGCCACTTCGCCCCCTCCCCGAGCTCGCTCGTCGGCAGCTTCCACTCGCGCATGGGCGCCGGCACCGGGCCGGGGTCTTCCCACCCCTGCCCTTCGAGGTACTGGGCGACCCACTTCTTGCGGTCCACGGCCAGCGAGAAGGCCTGCCGCACGCGCGGGTCGTTGAAGGGCGCCTTGTCGGTGCGGAAGGCGAGCGTGCGGACCGCGAGCCAGTCCCAGAACTGCACCGGGTACGTCGGGTTGGACTTCTTGAACGAGGCGACGTCCGTCCTCGGGATGCGCGCGTCGTAGTAGGGGATGTCCACCTGTCCCGCGCGGAAGAGCGAGAGCTGGGTCGAGCGGTCCTTGAGGAAGAGCCACTCGACCTTGTCGAGATACGGCAGTCCCTTGGCGTAGTACGTGGGATTGCGCGCGAAGACGGCCTTGACGCCGGGCTCGTAGCGCTCGAGGACGAACGGTCCGCAGCCGATCAGCGACTCGGCTGCCTTGAAGTCGCCCATCTTGTCCTCGACCTCGGGCGGCATGATGCAGTTCCAGGGCTCAGCGAGGTTGTGCAGGAAGGGCGCGTAGGCGTCGGCCAGGGTGATGCGGATCGTGTGCTTGTCCGGGGTCTCGATGCCCTCGATCCGCCCCAGCAGGTTGGCCGCGGGCGACTTCTTGAGCGCCCGCTCGAAGGAGTACTTGACGTCGGCGGCCACCAGCTCCCGCCCGTTGACCGGCGCCCGGGACTCCCAGCGCACGCCGGGGCGAAGCGCGATGGTGTACACACGCCCGTCCTTAGAGACGTCGGCCTTGAGGGCGAGATCGGGCACCGGCGTGTAGTCCGACGGGCCGTACTTGGCGCCGTTGACGAACTTGAACAGCGTTCGCCTGACAAAGGATGAGACGAGCTGGGTCTGGTAGGAAATACTCGCGTGCGTGTCGAAGGTCGGCGGCTCGTGGCCGATATGCTTGAGCACGCCGCCGCGTTTCGGCTGGGCCTGCGCGAACACGTCTCCCGGCGTCGCGGCGATCGCGGCGGCGCTTCCCGCGAGCTTGAGGAAATCGCGTCGTCCAACCGAGCCGATGGAGTAAGCGTCCATGGTGTCCTCCGGGTGAGTGCGGGGGAGGCTGGGGGTCGGCCGTATTATAGCAAAGGCTCGCGGTGGTTCAGCAGGCGGAGGGCCCAGCCCGCCGCACCCCGCTCCAGCACGGACAGCGCCGCGTAGTCCTGGCCCAACGCCAGGATGCGCTCGGGACGAATCCCCAGCGCCCGGCACATGACGATGCGGTTCGGGCCGCCGTGTGCGACCACGAGGACGCGGGAGCCCGGGTGGCGGGCGGCGATGCCCTCGAATGCGGGCCAGGCCCTCGCCGAGACGTCAGGCAGGCTCTCTCCCCCGGGAAACTGGAAGCGGCCGATGTCGGCCATCCACGCCTCGAAGGCCGCTGGGTCGAGCGCCCGGATTTCATTCGCCGTCAGCCCCTCCCAGCGCCCCATCGAAAACTCCCGGAGCTCCGGCATCGGAACGGCCTCGAGCCCGTGCGGCGCCGCCAGGATCTCGGCTGTCCGTCGC
>JAHFTI010000192.1:3141-7536 GCA_023265535.1 Opitutaceae bacterium | reverse complement strand
CTTCAGCCAGGCGCTGTCCAAGTCCCTTTTGTCCTGGTCCCATTCCTGCGCCGCACCGTGCACCATCAGCACGGGCACCTCGGTCGGGGCGAAGCCAAGATGGGCGTCCTTGAGCAGGATGCCGGCGATGCAGCGTTCCGGCCTGGCGTTGACCAGGCGCTCGACCATGAGGAGGTGCATGGATTCCCCCACCGGCAGCCAGGGCACGGTGGAGAGCTCGGCGTAGCCCGAGCGTTCGGCGAGGCCGTCGAGCAGCCGCTGGAGGCCCGCCGCGAGGGCGGCACCGTCCTCGACGCGGTGGTCGAAGAAGCTCGGCACGCACCAGACGATGCCCAGGTCCTGGGATGCGCAGGCCTCGCGCACCGCGGGGTCGGAGACCAGGGTGTGCTCGGTGAGGTTGCGGCCCGCCACGAGCACGCCACGCAGGCGCCTGCAGTCGCGTGGGATCCAGAGGTGGGCCGCGGCCTCACGGCGCACGCCGCCCGGCAGGAGCAGGCTTTCCCTCTGCAGGAACTGGAATTCCACGTTCCTGTTCTCCACGTGGCCCGAGGGGACTTCGGAGGCGGTGACGAGGCGCGGCAGGACAAGCAGGGCGAGCAGGACGAGGAGGAGGCGCATGGCGGTGTAGTCGGATGGTGGATACCAGGGGCCCGGGCTCAGCGGGGCCAGTCGTCCGAGCGGAAGGGGGAGGCGGGGAGCCCCTCGGAATTGTAGAGGTTGCAGCGCGGGGAGTTGGCCCAGCCGTAGCGGACCGCGACCGGGCGGGGCACGCTGGAGGAGCTGACCACGACGGAGTCCCCCTCGATGCGGGCCTCGGCCGGGTGCCAGCAACGGTCCTCGCCCGCCAGGAAGAAGCCGACGAGGCGGTCGGTCGGCAGGGGCTCCACGCCACGGGCGCGCCAGGGCGCCTGGCCGGCGACGAGCCCGGCTCCTGTAGCGGTGAAATGGATACGGAAGGCCGGACCCTCGGCGCGCATGGAGGCGGGCAGCGGGCCCGAGGCGGTGAGCGCCTCCCCGTGCACCTCCCTGCGGGCGAGCAGCGCGAGGCGGTGCCCCACGTGCTGCTTGCCGTCGGGATGGACGTCGTCGGGGTTGCCCAGGTCGATGGCGACCGCCATGGCGGTGCGGGGCACGCTGCGGGCCATCAGCTGGGCCTCGCGGAGCCAGGGCCAGCCCTTCTCGGCCACGGGGGTGGGATCCTTGCCGAAGGCCGGCAGCTGCACATAGAGGAAGGGAAGCTCCGCCCCCCAGAGTTTGCGCCAGTCGGCGATGAGGCGCGGAAGCAGGGCTCGGTATTCCAGGCCGGCCCCCGCGTTCTGCTCTCCCTGGTACCAGAGCACACCCTGCAGGGAAAAGGGGGCGAGCGGGGCGATCATGGCATTGTGGCACACCGTGGGGGTCTGGGGCCGCTTGGAAGGCGAGGGGATTCCCATCGGGTCGGGATTGGAGGGCTCGGGGCGGGAGGGCTTGGGTTTGTCGCCGACAGCCTTCCCCGCGGCCTTGGCCTCATTGTAGGCCTTTGTGGCCTGGTTGAAGGCGGGCTCCACCTCCTGTCGCCAGGCCTTGAGGGCTGCGGAGTAGTCCGTGGCGAGGGCGGGGTTGGCAAGGACGCGGGCCTGCTGCGCGAGGGCGTCCTCCCACTTCCTGAGCGGTGCCTCGAGCGCGGGGGGCTCCCTGAAGGCACCGAGGCTCATCCAGGCCTCGATGGGCGTGCCGCCCCACGCGGCAAGGATGATCGCGACCGGGCGCTTCCTGTGCATGCGAAGCTCACGGGCGAAATGATAGGCCACCGCCGAGAGGGCGCCCGCGGTGCCGGGTGCACTGGCCTCCCATTTGCCGCGAAGGTCCGTTGCGGGGGCCGCCGCGGTCTGCTTCTCAACGATGAAAAAGCGCAGCTGCCCATCCGCCGACTCGCGGAGCCGTTCGGCCGCGTCAGGCGTGGAGGAGAGCGGGGCGGCCATGTTGGACTGGCCCGAGGCGAGCCATACCTCGCCCACCAGGACGTCCCTGACCACCCGGCTGCCCTGGGGGGAGCTGACGGTGAGCACCGCGGGGGTCCCGTTTGCGGTGAGGGGGGCGAGTTCGGCGCGCCAGGTGCCGTCCCCAAGTGCCAGGGTGTCCACCTTCTGGCCCGCAAATTCAACGGTGAGGCGCTCGCCGGGATCGGCTTTGCCCCAGACGCGAACAGCCTGCTCGCACTGGAGCACCACGCCGTCGGTGAACAGCGGGGCCAGCTGCGGGGCGCCGCGGAGCAGGGAGAGGGAAAGGAGAAGGAGGAGCAGGCGGGCGGGGAATCTCATGTGGGTGTGAGGCAAGGGGGCGGGCGCCTGGGGCAGGCGTCGCGCAGTGGGGTTGGGAAGGTCTTGGTCGGGTAGTGGGAGGGGCGCAACGGCAGGGGAGCCCCTTTCCGACGGGCAGTGAAGCAGGACTTTTGCGCAGGTCAGCACAGCGGCAGGTTTACGTGATACGGTAGTCGCATAGTAGCCTTGGCAGCAGTGGCTTGTGTTTGTGGTGCGGAGGAGGGCGGGGCGGCGTGGGCGCGGGTGCTTGACGTAAACGTTCAAGGGCTTTGTGGAAAGCGGGGGGAGCTCCTCGCATGGGGGGCGTGACCGGCATTCCGCCTTGGTCAACCACCCCGGATACCCTCCCCATGATCGGACTCCTGCTCGCCTGCATCGGCTCTGTCTTCAATGTGCTCACGGATGTGTCGCGCAAGAAGGTCCTTGATCGTGGCTATGACACGGTGGTCATCAGCTTTTGGTGCAAGGTCATCGCCCTGGGCTGCTATGCCCTGATTGCGGCAGGCCTGTTCCTTTCGGGCGTCCCGCTGGCGTTCCCCGAAAACATCTCCGTGTTCGGGCTCACCGGTCCCTCCTCGCTCGCCCTCTACTTTGTCCTGAACACCCTCCTGGAGGGCACCGCCATCCTGCTCAACTACCGTGCGCTGCAGGTGGCCCCGCTCTCCCTGTGCGTCCCCTTCATGGCACTGACCCCGCTCTTCCTGCTGCCGGCGGGATACCTCTTCCTCGGGGAGGATATCTCCGGGGGCATGATCATGGGCGTGCTGGTGGTGACCCTCGGCTCCCTGGTGATCAATCGCAAGCTCGTGGCGGGCGGCTGGCTGGAGCCGTTGCGCTCCCTTTTCCGGGAGAAGGGAAGCCGCTACATGCTCTGCGTCGCCCTGCTGCTCACCTGCACCGCGGTCCTCGACAAGTGGTTCGTTGCCAGCGGGGGCCAGCGCAGCCTCGGGCTCAGGGTTTCGCACTCCCTCATGCTGGCGCTCGGCAAGGGTGTGCTGCTCGCCGTGTTCTTCCTGGGTCTGGCCCTGGTGCGGCGTCGCCTGCAGCGGAGCAGCGCCCCCATTGGCTGGGGCCGGGTGTGGAAGGAGACGCCCGCGTGGCTGCTCAGCGCCGGCGCGTTCGAGTCCTCGGTGATGATGCTTCAGTTGGTCGCCATGCAGTTCTCCGTGGCGGCGCTGATCATCAGCATCAAGCGCTCGGGCATCCTGCTGGCCTGCGTGCTGGGCTGGTTTGTCTTCAAGGAGCGGGAGATCCAGGACCGCGTCATCGGTTCCTTTGTCATGCTCGCCGGTGTCTCCCTGTTCTTCCTCACCAAGCCCGACGCCCTGGGTAGTTCCATTTTGGATACACGCGGGGCCTTCCTGGTGATGGTGGCGACGCTGTGCGGCCTGGCGCTCGTGCTGCGCCTCACCTCCGCCAAGGCGGTCCCCACGCTTCCCGAGCCTGCGCGCACCCCTGCACGCTGAGGTCCCCAATCACCCTAAGCCCCCTTCACCTGACATGAAAAACTGGGTACTGGACATGGTCCATCACAACCCGGGTGAGCAGCCGTTCAGCACGGCCTTCACCGACCCGCGCCACCTCGTGCGTTACGGATACAACGGGCAGGTGTTCAAGCACCTGAACTGTCTGGTGCCCTTTGCGCGCAGCGGCGTGGACGTGTTTCCCGCCGGATCGCCCCAGGCGCTGTGGCGCGAGGCGTTCGGTCGGCCGCTCCGGGAGAGCATCCGTGCTGCGAAGGCCCAGGGCCTGTCTGTCTTCACGCACCTTGACCTCTTTGTGCTGCCGCGCCTCGTCGTGGAGCGTTTTGCGGACGAGATCTGCGATCCCGCCACGGGCCGCATCCTTCTCGACCGCCCGCGCACGCTCGAGCTGCACCGCATGCTGTTCGAGGAGCTGACCAGCGAGTTTCCCGAGATCGACGGACACATAATCCGGGTGGGCGAGACCTACCTGCACGACACCCCGCACCATGTGGGCAACGGCCCCATTCCCCGCAAGGGTGAGGCCTGGACGCCGACCTACGGTTATGCCGCCAAGCTCGGCCTGGCTCCCGCCCAGGAAACCTGGGGAAGCCAGCAGGAGGAGGCCTACC
>JAHFTI010000192.1:0-3131 GCA_023265535.1 Opitutaceae bacterium | reverse complement strand
GAAGCTCCTCGGATTCCTGCGAGAGGAAGTGTGCGTGCGGCACGGAAAGCAGCTGGTTTTCCGGACCTGGGACATCTTTCCCGACAAGCTGCATGCGAAGCGCGAGCACTACCTTTCGCTCACCGGGCGAATCGCGCCTCACCCGCGGCTGCTGTTCTCGATCAAGCATACCGCCCTCGATTTCTGGCGGCGCGTGCGCGTGAACCCCTGCCTGGGCGCAGGGGACCATGCGCAGCTGGTGGAGGTGCAGTGCCAGCGCGAGTACGAGGGCAAGGGAGCCTATCCGAATTACGTGATGAATGGCGTATTGAACGGGTTTGAGGAGAACCAGTCGCCGATCGGACTGCAGGAGCTGCTGAAAAATCCCCTCATCCGGGGAGTCTATGGCTGGTCCCGTGGCGGGGGATGGTACGGTCCCTACATCAGCGACGAGACCTGGCCCGATCTCAACGCCTACGTGCTTGCCCGTGTCGCAAGCGGGCAGTCGACGGACGAGGAGAGTGCCTTCTACTCGTATTGCAACGAGGTGCTGGGGCTGGGCGTCGAGAGTGCGCTTTGTTTCCGTGAGCTTTGCCTGCTTTCCGCGCGGGCAGTCCTGCTGGGCAGGCATTGCGAGGCTTTCGACCGGATGCTCCAGGAGGAGCTCCTGCCCACGGCCTGCTGGATGCGCGATGATTTCCTGGGAGGGCGCGAGCAACTCGCCCTGGTGTTTCGGCAGCTGTATGATCACAAGCTGCTTGAGGAGGCCCTCAGGGAGAAGGACGAGGCGGTGTGCTGCTGGGAACGCATTGTCGGACTTGCCGAGGCCATCGAGTGGTCCGGTGCCGGGCAGGCACGCAGGATGAGACTCTCCGCGCGTTATGGCCTCCTGCTGTTCCGGATCGTGCGTGAGGGCTGGAGGATCATGGCGGCCGGCCACAGGCATGAGCGGGGCGAACTGGCCGCGCTCGAGGACATGCCGGCCGCGGCGAGGCGTTACGAGGCCTGCTGGAGCGAGTATCGCGCACTCGCAACGGAGCCCGATGCTCCCTCGCTTTATCGAGGCACCTACTTCAACCTCCCCGGCACCGCTCCCGCCCCTGGATTGGATGAGACCGTTCGCCATTATCTGACCCTCGCCGGCGGGTGACAGTCGCGCCGATGTGCTCCGTTTTTCCCTGACCTGTTCCTCCTTTCCCTATCCTTTCGAATCACAAGGCCCTTCCCCCTCGCAGACCATGAGACTGTTCCCCGCCTCCCTGTTTGTCCTTTGTCTCGGCAGCGCCCTTCTCCAGGCAGCCTCAACCGCCCAGCCCGCCGATTTGCCCCATTACAAGGCCCCGACCTGGAAGCCCCGGGCGCTCCTGCCGACGGCGGATGCCCTGCGCGGGGACTTCTGGCCAGCGTCGCCGAAGGTGCCAGTGGACTATGTCGACCCGGGTTTTGCACAGGAACGCCTGAGCCCGGCGCCTGCTCCCGGGGTGCATCCGCGCGTGCTTCTCACTCCCGCCGACATGGACCTCATCCGCGCCAAGATCGCGCAGGGTGAGAAGGCCCCGGAGGCCTTTCAGGTCATGTGGAAGCGCGCCTCGCAAAACCGGAATGCCTTCTATGCGCTGGCCACGCGCGATGAGGTGCTGGGTCGGCGCCTGGCGGAGCAGCTCGTCGCGAAGTTCAAGGTGGTGGACCGGAAGCTGGATTCCCTCGAGCAACGGCCGGACCGGGACAACCTCTGGATCCTTGAGCGCTCCGTCATCGCCTCGGGCGAGCCCAATCCGCCCACCGAGATCTGGGAGTTGCTGGACTATGACTACCTGCACGGGTGGATGACGCCCCAGGAGCGCGAGCTCGCGCGCGCCGTGATTGCGCGCCTGTGCAAGGATCGCATCTCGAACTTCATGATGGTGCCCGATCATTTCATGATCAACAACCACGAGGGCTTCGGCATGGAGTACCTGCGGCTGCTCCTGATGATCGAGGGGCAGGAGGGCTTCGACCGGCGCCTCTACGACCTGGCCCTGCACAAGTCGCGGGCGATGCTGGACTGGTTCCTGAGTGCGGACGGCATGTGCTATGAGTCCATCAAGGGCTGGCTCAACGTGTCGGCCTTTGTCGCGCTTGCCCACCGTGAGCCGGACCTGCTGCGCCACTCCCATCTGCGCGCAAAGATGCGCTACTTCCAGTCGGCCATCCGCTGGGAAAAGGGGGCCTGGAGAATCCGCGATGAGATGCGCGCCTCGGCCTTCCACGTCATCTGGATGATGCGCTACTTCCATCCCGCCGACCGGGGCCTTGATTTCCTCTACCAGGCAACCTTCTCGAGCCATGACTTCCTGTGCGATGCCGCGGCGCGCTGGCCCAATCCCGTGGGAATCTCGCCCGAGCTCCTGCTGCTTTTTGCCGAGGCCCCGCTGAAGGCGGACAAGGGCGCGGGCTTCATCGATTGGACGGCACAGGCCAACATCGACAGCCTGGCCCTGCCCACGACCTGGAAGGATGACCAGCGCGGCTATGTCTTTGCGCGCAACAGTCCGCGCAAGGAGGACCTGATGCTGGGCTTCGTGTGCAAGCAGGATTTCTTTTATGGCGGCCACGAGGGCAGCGAGAACAACCGCATCACCCTCTGGAAGGATGGCGTGAATTGGATTGTCGATGCCGACATGCTGGCGAACAAGGCCACGCTGCTGCAGAACATGCTCACGGTCGACGGCAAGGGGCAGCACTGGCCGCCCGTGCCGGGACAATGGCTGGGCGTGCGCGAAAACGGGGCCGGCCTGATCGCAGCGGGCGACGGTCGGGATGGTTACACCTACACCAAACGCATGCAGGTGCATCCGCTGGATTTCCCGTCGCTGGCGCTGCCCTACTACGCGCCCTTCGGGGAAGGCAATTACGAGCTCACGCGTGAGCTGCAGGTGGCCTTCAATCCCGGGACCGTGCGCTTCAACGACGGGTTTGCCCACACCGACTACGGCCCCTGGAGCGGCGAGACCCGCCTGGTGGAGGATTACCAGCTGTGGAATCCCATGAAGCAGGCCTACAGGAGCGTGTGCCTGGCGCGGGGCGAGCACCCCTATGTGCTCGTGGTGGATGACGCACGCAAGGATGACGCCGTCCACGAATTCGAGTGGAATGTCACGCTGCCCGCGGAC